>JBFXIU010000091.1:0-12725 GCA_050175615.1 Porticoccaceae bacterium
AATGGCGAAAAACCACAGCCTCCATGAATTCTGGGAAGAGGCTCACGAATTTGGCGCCAATCTGCTTGTTATTGGAGTAGGTCTCCACGTTTTCGGCGCTATCAAACATCAGCTTATCGATCGCGACAATACCATTACCAAAATGCTCAAAGCGAGCAACCGCTGATCTCGGCAAGCTGTCAGCGCTTGTAGATATTGCATCTTGATGCTGGCGGGGCTACATTGCAGCCCCGTTTTTAACCTATTCGTCCCATGCCCGATTATCAGTCCCTCCTCCAGTGGATGTCCTCGACCCAGGGTTTCGAAACCTGGTCAAAAACGTTGCCAGAGCAATTGCAACAAGGCCTCAGCCGTGAACGCTGGGGGGATTTGCCCCAGTGGCAGCAGGTCATCGATGCCCTGCCGAATCTCTCCCCGTCATCAACAGATTTTGCCACCACTGTGCGGATTGGAGAACACCGCGACTGTGACGACGATATCCGCAATGCCCTCAAAAACACATTGATGGGACTGCACCCCTGGCGCAAAGGCCCCTGGCAGCTTTTTGGCCTGGACATAGACACCGAATGGCGTTCCGACTGGAAGTGGGATCGGCTTGCCCCCCACTTGGATTCCCTTGCGGGACAGCGTATTCTCGACGTCGGCTGCGGCAATGGCTATCACTGCATGCGCCTGTATGGCTGCGCCGACGGCCACAGCCCGGAGCGCGTCATTGGTATAGATCCGTCGGCCAAATTCGTCTACCAATTTCAGGTTTTCAAGCACTACTGCCCGGAAATCCCCGTGGACGTTCTTCCCCTCGGCATCGAACAGCTGCCTGCGAATCTCCGCAGTTTTGACACTGTGCTTTCCATGGGTGTGATTTATCACCGCAAAGATCCCCGCGCCCATATTCAGGAACTCTGCGATTGCTTGAAACCTGGCGGGCGCTTGATACTGGAAACCCTTGTTGTCGATTCGAAGGATTCCCTGATTCCGCAAGGACGTTACGCAAAAATGCGCAACGTTTGGTGTGTGCCCAGTATCCATCAGGTTCTTGAGTGGATGACCGAACTCAAACTCAAGCACCCGCGTATGGTCGATTGTGGTATCACTACAATCGAGGAACAGCGCAGAACCCCCTGGATGCGCTTTGAATCCTTGCCAGACTTTCTCGACCCAGAAAACCAGGAGTTAACCGTTGAAGGTTATCCAGCGCCTCGGCGAGCCCTATTTACCGCCTCCGTGTAGTCAATCCTGGGGCAATGCCCTGCTTGTTTCTTGACCAACAAGGTGGTGAAAATAATGGCAGCGCGACTTAAAAGTGCAAAAAAGCCCATATATTCCCATTACAACTATTGACGAAAAGCCGGGCTGTCTCTATAGTACGCGCCCTCAAGACCAGTCTTTCACGCACTCGTAGCTCAGCTGGATAGAGTACTCGGCTACGAACCGAGCGGTCGGAGGTTCGAATCCTCCCGAGTGCGCCAAAAAAGAAAAACCTGCCCACAAGGCGGGTTTTTTTATGCTTGTCCATCGACAAAGCTCCATCTGCTGATTTTGCTAAAACCAGCAAGTCATACCGGAATACCTCCATAATTCAGCAATGAAAATGCCCACGACGTTCCTGAATTCAGATAGAATCTCAACTCTGAATTGCTTGGCGCACAAAACAAAACTATTATTTCAAAACTACAAGAACCCTATAATGGCCAGCTAAGTGACTATTTTTTCCCTCATTTACGGATTGGAAGCACCAGGGGAAGAGGCGTTTTTATCAACCTGACCACGAAACTTGCGAATATTTCCACTAAATGATGTCTAATTTTCCATGCCAACCTAACCCTTTCAAAGCCCAAGCAGGACTATTGATGTTAGCCAACCGTTATCTCGCTTTATTGTTGATTGTCTTTTGCTCGCTGGCTTTTGCCAAAACCGAGTCCCTGGAATTCACTCCATCCCAAGTACAAACAACCCTGGAAATGCTGGAAAAGCTTGGTAACAAGCACTACGCAAAAAAAGCATTGAATGACGAGGTCTCTAGGGAATTACTCGACAACTACCTGGAGAGTCTAGATCCGGCAAAAATCTATTTTCTTGCTTCAGATGTCGAAAAATTTAAAAAGTGGCAATTCAGTCTTGACGACAGCCTCAAGCAGGGCGATTTAACCCCAGGCTTTGAAATCTACAATCTGTATTTGAAGCGGGTCACTGACAGGCTTAACCACAGTATTGCCCTCCTCGAAAACACCGCCAGCTTTGACTTTACCATTGACGAAACCATTGACTATAACGATGAAACAGCGGCTTGGGCAGAAACAACGGCGGAACTGGACGAAATCTGGCGCAAAAGAATCAAGGATAGTTATCTGCGCCTTATGCTGGCCGAAAAAGAAGAAAGCGAAATTCCCGCCCTGCTTATAAAACGCTACAAGAACACTCTAAAGCGTATTGAACAGTCCGACGCCGAAGACGCTCATCAGGTCTACATGAATGCCTTGACGTCTATTTACGATCCCCATACGAGCTATTTTTCTCCGCGCCAATTGGAAAACTTTAACATCAGCATGTCTTTGAAGCTTGAAGGCATTGGCGCTGTTCTCCAGTCCGATGACGAAACCACCTCGGTTGTCAGAATCATACCGGGGGGGCCTGCGGCTCAGCAGGGCATTCTTGCGCCGGAGGATAAAATTATCGGCGTTGGCCAGGGCGATGACCCCATTGAAGATGTGGTCGGCTGGCGGCTAGACGATGTCGTTGATCTTATTCGCGGCGCCAAAGGAACCCTAGTTCGTCTGGAAATCATTCCTGCAAAAGGTGAAAGTGCGGGGATCAATAAGGTGATTTCCATTGTTCGTGACGAGGTCAAGCTCGAAGAACAGGCCGCCAAAAGCCGCATTCTCGAATTGGAAAATGACGGCAAGCCCTACAGGGTTGGCGTTATCGATCTACCCGCTTTCTATATTGACTTTGACGCATTCAACAAGCGCGACCCAAACTATAAAAGCACCACCAGGGATGTTGCCAAGCTTCTCAAGGAACTCAAAAAAGAAAACGTTGACGGCATCGTTCTCGATCTGCGCAATAACGGCGGCGGTTCCCTCTATGAAGTGACGACAATGACGGACTTGTTTATCGGCCCCGGGCCCGTCGTACAAATCCGTAAGGACGATCAGATATCCAGAGGCTACAGATCCCGCAAACCGCCGCTCTATGATGGCCCCCTTGTGGTTCTGATCAACCGTCTCAGTGCCTCGGCATCGGAGATTTTTGCCGGCGCCATTCAGGATTATGGCCGAGGCCTGGTGGTTGGCACTCAAAGCTACGGCAAGGGCACCGTCCAGGCTTTGGTTCCCCTGCACGAAGGCCAGGTAAAGCTCACAGAGTCAAAATTCTACAGAGTCTCCGGCGACAGCACCCAGCACCGGGGGGTTGTTCCAGACATCAACTTCCCTTCTCTGTACAGCCTCGACGAAATTGGTGAAAGCAGCAAAGATCACGCTCTGCCCTGGGATCAAATTCACGGCATTCCCATAGCCAAACACGGCAACTTTGCCGATGATCTTGACACGCTGACCAGGGAACACAGCTCCCGTGTCCAGACAGATGCCGACTATTCATACCTTGTCAAGGAGCTGGAACTCAACCAGGCGCGAAGAGACAACCTGCTGGTATCGCTGAACCTTCAGCAGCGAAAGCAGGAGCAGGACGAATACCAGGTCGCTCTATTTGAACTGGAGAATGCCCGCAGGATTGCCAAAGGTGAGTCGCCATTTGCTTCCATGGATGACTGGAAAAAGCAGGATGTCGGCAGCGCAGCGGGTGAAGATGGAGGCGATGATGAACCAGCCGACAATTCAAGCGAGCAGGCTGAAATTCCGCTGGAAGATGACCCCTTTCTAAAAGAGGCAGGAATGATCCTCGTCGATAGTATCCAGCTGAATTCCAGCCAGACAATGCAGGTGGTTGAGCAGTAAAAATCATGAAGATAATGTCCTTTAACGTCAATGGCATTCGCGCGCGTCTCCATCAGCTTCAAGCTGTTATTGACAAGCATCAGCCGGATGTTATCGGTTTGCAGGAGACAAAAGTCGAAGACGGCCTTTTTCCTCTGGCATTTGTTCAGGAGCTGGGCTATAACGCCGTTTTTCACGGCCAGAAAGGCCATTATGGCGTTGCCCTGCTTTACAAAGGCACCCTGCTGGCCAGCGGCAAAGGTTTTCCCGACGATGGCGACGAAGCCCAGTGCCGTCTTGTGTCTGTTACACTGGCCACAAGCACAGAACCTGTGACCATCTACAACGGCTATTTTCCGCAGGGAGAAAATTGCAGTCATCCGACAAAATTTGTCAACAAAGCCGGGTTCTATCAGAATTTGACCCAGTTACTCCACAAGCAACATCAGCCGAGTGAAAACCTTATCGTCCTCGGCGATATGAATGTGGCTCCCCTCGACAAGGACATCGGCATTGGCGAGGATAACCGCAAGCGCTGGCTGAGAACAGGCAAGTGCTGCTTTCTGCCAGAAGAAAGACAGTGGTTACAAGAGCTTAGTCATTGGGGGTTGTCAGACAGTTACGAGCACCAGCATCCGCAAGACGGCACCCAGCGCTATTCCTGGTTCGATTACCGCAGCGGTGGTTTCACCGACAGTCCGCGCAGAGGCCTGCGGATCGACCTTATTCTGGCAACCGCATCGGTCATCAGTCGCCAGAGAGCCTGCGAAATCGACCAGGAAGTTCGCGCCATGGACAAACCCTCAGACCATTGCCCGGTGTGGCTCGAGGCCGAATTTTAGCCAACACTGGCGGACAACCGTTGAAAATACTGTCAACCTTTTGTCAATGGTCGCGTTATCTGTTTCTGTAACCATCAAAAAAAGGTGATGAAATGGAAACCAGAACTCATACCAGCAAATACCTCGGCCTTGCTTTGGCATTTTTTCTGATGGGTCTTGCATCCCTGACGCTGGCAGATAACCGCCGGGAGCACTATCGGGATTACGGTAAAGGCTACGACCGCGGCCATCATGACAGGGATTATTACAGCTCCCGGCATTATGGTCACAGGGGTAAAAAGGTTATTATCAACAACTATGCACCCTATTATGGCCATCCCCGCCATATCAGACATCACCGCTACCACGGCGACCGCTATGTGATTCATCACCATGACCATAGTGATGCCTATAAGTGGATAGGCGGTATCTATATACTCAATGAAATTCTTCATCACAACCATTAACGCAGGAATTATGTGGAGTATCCAGTGTCTGCAATTGTGGAAATTTGTTTCGGGGGCGTTGCCAACTTGTCGGTAAATGCTGAGCTCGACAGGTTTCTCGCCTCTGTGGAGCGCAGGGCTTTCCTGATCGCGAGGACAGCCCTCGGCGATCAGGACGACGCCCTGGACAGCGTTCAGGACGCCATGTTGTTGCTAGTTAAAAAATACGGTCACAAATCCGAAGACGAATGGCGGCTACTTTTTTTCAAAATTCTTCACAACCGCATTCGGGATGTCATCCGCCGCCGCACCGTCAAGAACCGTTTCACCGGCTGGCTGCCTTCTTTTGCCTCGTCCCGTGACGCAGAGCAGGACGATCCCTTTCAGCATGTAGCCGATACTGAATCGAACAATCCGGCGCTTGCGGTGGAGCGCCAACAAAGTATGGCTGCCCTCACACAAGCTGTTGAGGAGCTTCCCTATCGACAACAGCAGGCTTTTATGCTGCGCTGTTGGGAGGGTTTATCAACGCTGGAAACCGCATCTGTTATGGGGTGCTCTGAAGGCAGTGTGAAAACCCATTATTCAAGAGCGCTGCATTCACTTCGGGAACAGTTAGAGGAGCATCGCAATGACTGACATTGAAACCATGACGGATTTTGAACGCAATCTTAGAGCACAGTTGATAGCCGCAGAAAGGCACCTGGATCCGGCTATTGAAAGGCAATTGCGCCAGAATCGAAAGAATGCCTGTGAGCGCGCGCCCCGATTGAGGCTGCCGCGTTTCCTGCTCCCTTTGACCGGCATGACGTTGGCGTCGTTATTTGCGTTGACACTTATCTTGGCTCCTGAAAAGTCCACGTTCCTCAATCAGCAAGACGTCATATTTCCCGATACGGTTCAATCCCAGGATCTGGATTTCTATTACTGGCTTGCCGAAACACAGAACGCCAAAGGAAGCTAGACCAGTGGTTACTATGTTATTGCGCCCCTTACTTTGCCTAATTTTACTGATCCCTGTTCAGGCACTGGCTGGCCAGCAACAGAAAGGATCTCTTTATAATGACCCCTGGAATACGGGAAGCCAGCTGTTAGCGGCAAAAAAATGGGACGAGCTTTCTGATCAGGAAAAAAAGCGCGTCAAAGAAGCCCAAGATCGCTATCAGAAACTGCCCCAGGACAAAAAAGAAAAATTGCGCAAAAAATGGGAAAAAATGCCTGAACGGGAGAAAGAAAAGTACCGTCTGGAAAAGAAATACCGGTAACACTTCGTTCTGCAAAGTTGAAATTAAACATTCAACATAATGATTTTTAAATGTTTTTTAGGCTGTAAAAGGAGCGGCAGCGAATCAGCTTCCATCTTCTGTCAATTGACGCTCCAGTTCCCGAGTAACCGCCTGGGGCGAGCCGGTTCGCCGCGCCAGCAACTGGTAAGCAGAAGGCACTACCACTAATGTAAAGAGCGTCGCCAGAGAGACGCCAAACACCACCACAACACCAATCACATAACGGGATTCGCTGCCCGCACCAAAAGCCAAAATCAGCGGCACTGCGCCAACAACCGTGGTAATCGCGGTCATCACAATGGGGCGCAAACGTTGCTGGCTGGCCTGAATCAATGCCGCGCGAAAGTCCATGCCCTCGTCCCGCAACTGATTGGCGAACTCCACTAGCAGAATACCGTTTTTGGTGGCCAGCCCCACCAGCATAATAAGGGCAACCTGGCTGTAGATGTTGAGGGACTGCCCTGTGACCAATAGCCCCAGCAAACCACCGGCAATGGCCAAAGGCACAGTGAGTAGAATCACAAAAGGATTGATAAAGCTTTCAAACTGCGCCGCCAGCACCAGAAATACCACCAGCAATGCCAGTGCAAAAATGAAATACACGGAACCGCCAGAGTCTTTATAGTCGAGAGACTCCCCTTTGTAGTCGACAGTCACGCCATCGGGCAGTTTTTCGCGGGCGACATTTTCCAGATAACTCAAGGCCTCACCCAGGGTATAGCCAGGGCTCAGACCCGCTTCTATAGTAATGGCGCGGACACGGTTATAGCGGTTGTAGGTTTCCACATCGGCGACTTCCGTTATGTTGATCAGATTTGCCAGTGGCACCAGCAACCCGCTGGTATCGGAGCGCACATAAATGTTCTCCAAATCCTGGGGCGTGCTCTGTTGCGCGGGTTCCGCTTCCAAAATGACATCGTACTCCTCACCATCCTGGAGAAAGGTGGTCACCCGCCGGGAGCCAAGCAGGGTTTCCAGTGTGCGGCTGACATCAATAACACTGACACCCAGGTCTCCCGCCAGATTGCGATCGATTTTGATGCGCAATTGGGGTTTGGTTTCCTTGTAATCGCTATCCAGATTGATTAACCCCGGATTGTTGGCGGCCTCTTCAAGCAGAGTGTCCCGCCATTGCGCCAGCTGCTCATAGCTGCCGCCGCCAATGACAAACTGTACAGGGCTGCGCGCCCTGCCCCCCAGGGGCTGGGGAATAATGGTGAGAATCTGAATCCCGGAGATATCCGCCACCCGCCGCCGTATATCGGCAACGATGTCATCCACGGGGCGGCGCCGCTCCCATTCGTCGAGTACCAGAATGCCGACACCTCGATTGTAGGCATCGCCGCCGCCCCAGGGCGCCGGAGCACGCACCAGCAGGCGTGTCACCTCCCCGCTCTCGACCAGGGGCATCAACCGCTCCTCGACCTGGAGGGCATAGCGCTCCGTATAATTGTGGGAAGCGCCCTCAGGGCCGTTGAGCATCAAAAAAACGATACCCCTGTCTTCTCTCGGAGTGAATTCGCCGGGGATCAGACTGAACATCAACCCGGAACCGGCCACAGCAACGACAAAAACAGTCAGGGCAATGATGGGTCGATTGAGGGTAAGGTGCAAAATTCGCGCATAACTGCGTTGCATGCGTTCCAGCAGGTTTTCCACAAAACGAGCCAGCTTTGTATCCATGGCCTGGGTATTGAGCAACTTTGAACACATAACTGGCGATAGGGTCAGTGCGACAATACTGGAGAAAAATACCGCCGCGGCCATGGCGACAGCGAACTCGGCAAACAGGCGCCCCACATTGCCGTCGAGAAAAGTAATGGGAACAAAGACGGCAATTAGCACCGCGGTGGTTGCCACCACGGCAAACCCCACCTGCCTTGCCCCTCGGTAGGAAGCTACCAGTGGGCTTTCCCCGTCCACCAGGCGGCGGTGAATATTTTCCAGCACAACGATTCCGTCATCCACCACCAAGCCAATAGCCAGCACCAGAGCCAGCAACGTCAGCATATTCAGGGAATAACCAAACAGTTGCAGTACGGTAACCGTTGCGATCAAGGATACCGGCACTGTCACCGCCGGTATCAGCATGGCGCGAAAATCGCCGAGAAAAAGAAAAATGACCAGCACCACCAAGACTGCGGCAATAAACAGGGTGCTGTAGACTTCGGCAATGGCGCTATCAATAAATACTGAAGTGTCGACGCTTTGGCGAATTTCAAGACCCGGGGGTAATTCCGGCTTGAGGGCGGCCACCAATGCCCTGACATCCCTGGCAACCTCGAGGGTGTTGCCCGTGCTCTGCTTGACGATGCCCATGCCAATCATATTGACGCCATTGCCACGAAACAGGCGACGGTGCTCCGCCGGGGCAAGCTCAACTCGAGCGATGTCGCCAATACGCACCAAGTAATCATCGTCGCCAGGACGAATCACCAGCCGCGAAAAATCATCTGCAGTGACATAACCACGGTCGACCTGAACAACAAAATCCCGCTTCGATGACTTGATCGTTCCCGCAGGCAATTCAACGTTTTGGGCGCGCAATGCGGTTTCGACGTCGTTTACGGTGAGATTGCGCGCCGCCAGTGCCTTGCGGTCGAGCCAAATGCGCATGGCGTATTCAAGATCGCCACTCAAGCGAACCCGGGCAACGCCTTCAATAACCGAGAAACGATCCACCAGATAGCGATTGGCATAATCGGTCAACGCCAGACTGTCCATGCGATCTGACACCAGATTCAACCACATAATGACCTGTTCATCCGCATCTGCCTTCTCCACTTGGGGCGGGTCGGCCTCATCGGGCAGCTGGCTGGCGATACGCGCCACCCGATCGCGAACATCGTTGGCGGCAATATCAATGTCTCTGTCGAGCTGAAACTGAAGCTCAATGTTGGAAACACCGTCTCTGCTCGACGAGCTGATGGTTTTAATCCCCTCGATACCGGCGATGCTGTCTTCGATAATTTTGCTGATGCGAGACTCGACAACGGCCGCCGACGCGCCGATATATTCAGTGCGAATGGAAATAATCGGTGGATCTATATCCGGGTATTCCCGCAACGGCAGGCGATCAAAAGCCACCAGACCAAAAGCCACCAGCAACAGACTGATAACCGTGGCGAAGACCGGTCGTTTAACGGAGACATCAGAAAGCCACATCAGTTTGCTCCGATCTGCTCAGGCGCCTGTTCGGGTTCGGCGGCATTCTTAACCTGCACGGTCATGCCATCGCGAACCAGGCTTACCCCTTCCTGAACAATCCACTCGCCTGCACTAAGCCCTTCAACCACTTCCACCCAGCCATTGATTCTGATGCCGATGGCAACCGGGCGCTGGCTGACCTGAAAATTTTCTGAATTCACCACCCAAACAAACTGCTGTAATTGTCTGGCCACCAAACTTTCCTCGGGAACAACCAGCGCCTGGCGCGGCTGACGTTGCAATTCCACCAACATCAGCAGCCCCGGCTTGAGCAGCCGATCCGGATTATCAAACGCGGCGAGAACGCCCACTGAGCGGTCAATCGGATTGATGCGGCTATCAATGGCGATCACAGAACCCGTAAAGGATTGATCGTAACTGGAGGTGGTGGCCTGAACCGGCTGGCCAACAGACAGACTCGCCAGCAGCGCTGCCGGAATACGGAACTCAAGCTTGATGCGGCTGATATCATCCAGTGTCGCGATTACCATGCCTGGCTGCGCCAAGGCGCCGGGACTGACACGGCGCAACCCCAGCTGGCCGGCGAAGGGGGCGCGAATCATGCGCAGGCCAATGCGGGACTCGATTTCATCGATGCGAAACTGGGAGCGCTCCACCTGGGTGCGGCGCTGATCAATATCCGTCTGCGACGCCAGCTTGCGTTTTAAGAGATCCTCAAGGCGTCGCAATTCCCGCAGCTGTTCGGCGAGATTTGCCTGTTCTTCGGCAAGCTGGGCGCGCTCGGCAGACTGTCGCAGCGTCGCCAGCAGCTGCCCTTCCTTGACCCATTCGCCATCACTGAAATGCAAGGTCTCAATTCCCTCGGTAACTGTGGCTGAAATATCCACAGACTCCCAGGCACGCGCTGTTCCCAGGGCTTCGGTGCGGTCGGCAACACGGCGGTGATCCACTGTAAAGATAGCAACCTGGGGGCTGGCATTTGTTGAGGCTCCTCCCGTAACCCTGTTGCTCGAGAAAAAGCCAAAATAATAAACAAGCCCGCTGACAATCAACAACGAGCCGAGCAAAAAGTAACGATGAGTCATGAAGTATCCTTTTCCAGAGAACCCATACTCTACTGCAAGATAAGGTAATCCGGCAGGGTTCTTACAAAGAATTACAAAGGCAGCATTACAAGGAGTCGGGATAATAACAGGTTAGCGTTGTTAAAGCGGCTGTGACAACGGTTGTACAAAACCCCGCTATTAATAAGCTTAATGTAAAATTAGCGATGCTCCGGTATTGACTCAGCCGACAAAAAGCCAGGAAAGATCTGTGAATAACGTTGGCAAATCGGCGAGAACAGTAAATACATACTGGATTCACACAAATAATAGCGATATTGTCGGCATCAGCGCCAGCGCCCTGGAACATTCGGGCACACAATTTGAAAAAGCGGCGAGGCGGCGGCATTTCTCCGCACGCCACGGCGGGTTATAGACTCGGTATTATTGCCGATACTTGATATCGGCGTTGGCCGTATGAAGATCGACGCCAGCAAAGACTGCCCGCCATTCACAGAAAACATCAACAAGGACTCAAAGACATGATCGACATTGAACACCAGGGATTCATTACCAGGCTTTACCTCAATGATCCCGACTCTCTCAACAGCCTCTCCATTCCACTGTCAAAAGCGCTGATTGAAGGCTTGAAAGATGTGTCGGCGCGCCCGCAAACCCGCTGCCTGATTGTGAGTGGTCGCGGCCGAATGTTTTGCTCCGGCGGCAACCTCAAAGAGTTTTTCGCTGTTGAGCAGCCCCTGGATGAATATATCGACGATGCCATGGTCACGGCTTACAACCCGGTGGCGGCGCACCTGGCAAACCTGACCATGCCGGTGATTTGCGCTGTCAATGGCCCGGCGGTGGGTGCCGGAGTCGCCATCGCACTCAATGCCGACTTTACCCTGATGGCGCGCTCCGCCTGGTTTAAGCTGCCGTTTGTGCCCTCTCTGGGTGTGGTGCCTGATTTCGGCTGTTCCTGGTTTCTCGGTCGCCGTCTGCCCCGCCACAAAGCCATGGAACTGATACTTGGCGACGCAAAAATCAGCGCCGAAGAAGCCGCATCCTGCGACCTGATTTATCGCGCCGTGGCCGACGACCAGCTTGAAGAACAGGCATTGGCACTGGCCACAAAGATCAGCCAGCTGCCCGTGGATGCCGTGCGCATGGCCAAGGACACATTGGTGAAAGCGTCGGAAAACAGTTTTACAGCGCAATTGCAACTGGAGCGGGAATATCAGGTGGCCTGCTTTCGCAGTGGCTATTTCAAGGAGGGGCTGGCGGCATTCAAGGAAAAACGGCCAGCGAAATTTTCCCAGTAATTTAAAATAGCGGGACTCCACACAATAATCCAATGTGGCCTCTTTTCTTTTTCCTAAGCCAGGAGTTGCAGCCGCTTTTTGAATTTACCGGTTAAAGGTTTGCCGGTATTTGCGCGGCGACATTCCCGTCCATTGCCGAAATGCACGGGTAAATGAGCGGGCTTCGGAAAAACCGATAATTTCTGAAACACGCTCAACCGCTACCCTGTCATTGATCAGCAATTTTATGGCTGTTTCCCGGCGAATATCATCCTTGATTTTCTGGTAGCTGGTGCCGCTCGCTTTTAGCTGTCTATACAGTGTCTGGTGCCCCACGCCCAATTGCTGAGCGAGTTTTTCAATTTTTGGAAACACCAGCACGCCGGGACTTACGGATTCAACAATTTTTTCGATCTGGCGCTCAAGGCTGTTATCGACCCCGGGAATGGTCATCACGTCCGCCGGAGCGTTGCGCACATAAAAATCCACTTCGGCCTGGGTTCTAACCAAAGGCTTGTCGAGGTAGTGGGCGTCATAGATCAGGCAATTGGTTTTTTGCCTGTATTTCAGTGTGCCGGGAAACATCACCTGCAATTCGCTATGGTGTTCCGGGATGACAAAACTGAAATGGGTTTCGCGAAGGCGAATGGCTTCACCTATGTACCAACTGGGAAAGCGATGCCAGATCACCAGGAGAAATTCACGGAGAAAATGATCGGCGTCTG
>JBFXIU010000092.1:0-12724 GCA_050175615.1 Porticoccaceae bacterium
GGAGGACTTCGAGTGAGCTTCCCCGGAATTCAATCGGTTGGCGAATGTCCATGCCAGTAGTATACAAAATTTTGTATGTAAGGCAACCACCAAACTCGTTTTGCGGGTATCTGTATGGTACGAAACAATTTTGCTGAAAAAAAACGGAGGCTCAGAACGGCCGTATTTTCGATTTTTTAGCCTCCAATGGCCATTGGATCGTCTTTGGCCGAAAAAACGCTCTGCGGGCATCCTGGGGCCAAATTCGGGGGGCTGGGGGCTTGCCCCCAGATAGGCCGAAGGCCGTAGCTGTCTTTTTTCTTTTTGCCGCAGCCGACTCGCGTAGGAGCGCCTAAAAATCCTACCGGTAGAGTTCGTTTTTTGAGCGGATCGTGTCCTTTTGGCTGGTTTTGGTTTTAACCTGGTTTTGAGTTGGTCAGGATTGGCGGTAGATCGGCTGGATGGTCGGGAGGGGTCACCCCCCGTGATACGGGGGGTTGGGGGGGTTCCTTTAAAGGCCGAAGGCCTGTTTCCCCCGCTGGCGGGGGGAGCGACGAAGGAGCGGGGGTGAGAATTTGGGCGACGCCTAGCGCGCGAAGATTATTTCTTTCTTATGATTATTCTTAATACGATTACCCTCCTACATTCAAACCCTGGTTAGCGGGCATCGGGCTTGGTTTTCCCGCCTGTAGTGAGGTCCAAAAAAGGGGTGAGAGATAACGGCATCTCACACGGTGAAAGGGGTGAGAAACAACGGTATTCACGGTTCTCCTTTGGGGTGAGAGACAACGGTAGCCTCAAAAAAAGGGGTGAGAGATAACGGTAGCAAAAGGGGGTGAGAGATAACGGTACTCGTTAAAAAAAGTATTTAATTTCAAGATGTTTTACGCGCCACACCAAAAAGGGGTGAGAGATAACGGTAGCAAAAAAGGGGTGAGAGATAACGGTACTCGTTAAAAAAAGTATTTAATTTCAAGATGTTTTACGCGCCACACCAAAAAGGGGTGAGAGATAACGGTAGCAAAAAAGAGGGGCGGGACAACGGTATTCTCCCTTAAAAAGGCAAGAAGCGATTGCCGCCCAACCGCTAGGATTAATACATTTTTCATTAAAAAGGGGTGAGAAACAACGGTACCTCATCCGTAACGAAGGTTTTCAAGATAGCCCGGCCACACCTTACCGTACGATTTTTGCCGTTTCGTGAGCAGACTCCTTCTAGGCCCGGCTAGCCTTTACTTTTATCAATGACGACGTGCAATTTCCCCTTTTGCGTTCTGGCGAACAAAATAAATCCAACGCGTTGCAGAGGTTTTATAACTGCTTTTCTAAAATTTCTCTTGAAATTGTCCATACTATGTTCCTTAGAACCAGATAATCCCTTGATTTGATCCCATGAAATGATCACGTCTGGCCCGCTTTGTGATTTCAAAAATCCATGAAACCATTGGCTCGTGGGAGGCAACGTAAGGCGTACATCCCAATTAAGCATGGAAAAATCATGAATCCCAAGCAATTTTGAAATTGTAAGACTAAGATTTGCAACAATTTTCCCGTCACCATCTATTGCAAACTCTGGCAAAATTGACCCTTTATATTCTATATTCCCAAATGTTATATGTAGCTTGCCTTCAAAAAGGCGGTCAAGCTGCTCCCTAAGTTTTTTTCTATTTGGCCCTGTGTCTGTCAACTTCAACTCTTTTAAAAGTTGATAGAATGAACACGAAACACGAAAATGAGGATTTAAAGTAGCTTTTTTACAAAGCTGAATCCAAAGTGAACAATCATCTTGTCTTAATTCTTCCCCTTTATATCTTATGATTAAATTTTTATGCCAAGTTATTATTGGTGTATAGTCATTAAACATTTCTCTGGGGCCTACGCCTGTCGTAAATAAACAAGAACGAATTGCCGCATTTGCAGCCGGAACCAATTCTGGCACTAGAGACAATTGCACAAGACGGCTACGTTTCACTCTTGTCACTGCCTCATTATCTTGAATCGGCGGGTTCTGGCGAACCTCTTCTTGCTCCTCGTGTGGTGGGAGCCCTCTAAGGGCTTGTCTCTCGTCAATGATCTGCTTAGGGTTTCTTTTGTTGGTCATTGGGTCACTCCTTTGACCGACCCCGGCGATTGCCGGGAGGCTGGCCCGGTGTTCGCAGCACCGGGCCTTTTAAAAGGTTGGATGGGCGCTAGTTATTCTCTTCAAGAAATTTTCCGATCAACCCAGTAATAAACCCGCTTATGTTTTTTATACCATGGCTCGCGGCATAAACACGTAAGCCTTTTGCTGTTTCTTGGTCGAGATACAAAGAAAAACGTTCTTTCGGATTTTTATCGGCATCAACTCCAGCGGTGACAACAGGCGGCGACGTCTTCTGACGTGGACTTTCGTCTTGTGTTGCTGCTTCAGTGCGCCGAAACAATTCATTTTTCCTCAACTCGGGTTTCTGTTTTCCGAGTCCCATAACTATCCCCTTTTCTCAATTTCTTTTGCTAGCCGTGCATAATCTTCTGTACCGACGGATGTGGGACGATAAGCAAAAATATCTTGGCCGTTACTTGGAGCTTCAGCAAGAGCAACCGCGTCACGAATACGAACTTCAAACAACAATTCCCGGAAAGCCTTGCGCAGCTCATTGAACACATCGCGATTTAGTGTTTTTCGTTTGTCGAAAAACGTAACGACAATGCCAAGAACACTCAAAGATGGATTTAATTCTTTAACCATCGCTACAGTACCTTGTAGAAGTTCAAGGCCGCGTAAGGCGTGGTATTCTGCTTGAACAGGAATTACAATTTCTGTCGCGGCGACAAGGGCATTCAATGTTATAAGCCCAAGATTTGGAGGACAGTCGAGCAATACATAGTCATATTCAGTGACTTTATTAAGAATCTTACGAAGCATATTTTCGCGACCAATTCTGGCCGCAAAAGCCAAGTCTGCTTGGGCCAAATCGATTCCAGCGGGCACAAGTTCTAGACCTGGGACGCCTTCAACAGGAATTTTTATTTCATTTAAGTGGGCTTTGCCCTCCAATGCCTCATACAGGCTTCGACAATCATCCGGTGCGAACCCACAGGACGCGGTTAAACTGCCTTGTGCATCTAAATCTATCAAAAGGACCTTTCGCTTCATCCTGGCCAGAGCTGCCCCCAAATTATGAACCGTGGTGGTTTTGCCAACGCCGCCCTTCTGGTTTGCGAACGCTATGATCCGCATTGCTCTTAACTCCTTCACGCTTTAGCGTTTTGACGTTAAAGCACTTTAACGCCTTGGCACTTTAGCGTTTAAACATTTTTACACCTTAGTGCTAAAGCGCCATACTGTCAACACGTTTTAACGCTTTAGCGTTTTAACGCTAAAGCGTCTGCTCGAACGCGTGACCACACTTCCCGCAAAGGATGACCAACCCAGGCTTACCCCAGGCTTTTTGCCCGCATGGGCAGGCATACTTGATTTTGCTCTTGGCCTTGGGCTTTTGGGGCTTGGGCTGGCCGCCTCCCTCTTCGCCTTCCGGCTCCCCCTCGCCGGTCGGAATGGTGGCCGGCTCTGGCCCCTCGATGCTTTGAAAGTTGAACCGAAAGCCCGAGGCTAAAAGGTTCTGGCACACCTGTTCAAACAGCCCCCCCGGAAGGATGTAATCCGCCATCTTCTGTCCGACCTTGCGCCCGCCGGGCTGGCCGGTGTCGGACGGCATGAGGCCGATGGATTCCATTTTTCTGGCCCACTCGGCGTTATGGTAGCCGGTGCGCGAGGGGGTGCCGCAGCAAAATTGCCAATGGTGCACCATCTCGTGTCCAAGGGTCTGCAAAATCTCCATATCCGATTGATGCCGAAAAACCGCCGGATTCAAGGCCAGTTCCGGGACGCGGCCCGATCCGTCGCGGCGCTCGAAGCGGCCAGGGGAGTAGTAGCCGCACGATCCGGCCTTGCGCTGGTAGGTGATAAGCAGGTCCGGGAGTTCCCCGCCAAAGAAGTGATCGTTGAAAATCCCGTAAGCCGTTTCGATTCCGGTATATTCTCGGCCTGTCAGTTCGGGCGTGGTTTTCATGGCTTCCGTCTCCTGTATCGTACCAAACAGATTAAAGGGATGACCCCATTTTGACCAGCGTTGGCTTTTGTTTTTTGCCTTCCCCCAAACATCCTTCGGGGCGAGGGGGGGCGGCGGCAGGGCCTTTCATCTCAAGACAAGGCCTGTCGCCGCCCCCTGCCCCGAAGGCCGCGAAATTATGGGATGCGGGCGTTTGGCCGTGGGCAGGTAGCAGGCCAAGTGACAAGACGGAGGCTTTGCGGAGTCTTGGCGCGCCGGCCTGCATTGCCCACGGCCATGCCGTCGCCCGCCACCGCCAGCGGGGTTTTCGCCGTGCGTTTGGAAGTAACCACCACCAGGGGGAAGTGATCCGGGCCGGGAGGCCCGGTCACTGGCGCTACCGGCGGGGGGTCCAGGGGGAATGATTCCCCCTGGTCGTCAGAGAGCGCGAGAGGGGGGCGAAACCCCCTCTCGCTGGCTTCGTAGGAATTGGGCGCGAGGGGCCGGCCCCTCGCGCCCGTGCCCTAGAAAAGGGTCGCCTGGACAGTTCGGACGGAAACCGGGGGGCGGCGTATCGTGAGCATGGCTACATTGACGCCTGTTCCGGCGGCCTGAAAGGAATTTGCGGGCAAAACTTCCCACGTTGAGGCCAAGGGCCGTAATTGCTCGTTTTGCCGGGGGCCGTTGGCGCACAGGGCGACCAGCACCCCGCCGGGCTTGAGCATGTGCGCGGCGTGCTTGATATGCTTGATGTCCACGGCGTTTTCAAAGGGCGGATTCATGATGATTCGATCAAATCCCCCAAGATCGCCGTTGCAGGCCAAAAAATCGGCCTGCTTGACCGTAACCGCCGGGTAGGCCTCCCGAAGTCTGGCCGCCAATCCTGCGTTGATCTCTACGGCAGTGATTTTGCCGTGGGGAACCGCTTCAAGAAGGTTGCCCGTTCCGGCGCTCGGCTCAAGGATCGTTTGCCCCTCCTCGATGCCGGCGGCGGCTACCAGCTGGGCGGCGATGTCGCGCGGAGTGGGGAAGAGTTGCGGCACGGCCACGACGGCGACGGGGCCGACCTTGAGGGTTTCTTTCATGGCCTCAAATTCAGCTTCGGTGCCCTGCCCCGTCGTCGTGGCCTCGGTGGCCACGGGGCGCGGCTTCGGGCTGTCGTGCAAAAGAAAGCCGATCTCCCCGAGTTCGGTAAGCTGGCCAGCCTCGCGGGCGGCCTGCACGTCTTCCGGGCTCATGATCCTGGCCAGCTTGTCAAAGGGGATGGTGCGCTTGAAATCGCGGCCACCATTGCCCCAATTATCCAGTACGGTCACGGTCACTTTGTTGACCTTTTGGATGTAGGACCACCCGCCGCGAGGGGAGGCCCAGCACTGCACCGCGCCACCGACGCGGGGGGCGTTTTGATCCGCCACCGTGCCGCCGTCCTCGGCAAGCATGGCCTGCTCGTAGGCAATACGATTGGCATAGTGGGCAATCCAGCGGTCATAATGGGCAATGGCCCGCTTGTGCGCCGGCACGGAAAGGGCGGCGGCCTGTTGGGGCGTTATGATGCCGTCATCAAGGGCGCTGTAAAGGCTCATACTCCCTTCGTACTGACTGGCTGGAAGTTCACGGGGGTACTCGCTCAAAGGAAAGCAAAAGTGCGTGTGGTCATAAAGATTTGTGATGTGAAGCGCCCGGTCTAAAAAGGTCATTTCCGAACTATCCTTGTGCTTGATGGCGGCGGCATCGTTGTCCCACAACTTCACAATGGTTTCCGATTGTTTTTTGCCGCGCTCCTGCTTGCGTTTTTCTGCTTCGAGCTTTTTGATACGACGCGCCCGAACGTCGGGGCGCTCCAAATACTTTGCATGTCGCAAGGCACCTGCGGCGCGGTCCTGCCAATATTGGGACGCTTCCCACATGCTGACCGCCCGGCGCATACCGTCCTCTATGCGCTTGGCATCCTTGCGCGCCCGCTTCTCGCTGTGGTGTCCCACCAAAATAGGCTGACCAAGCGGAATACCATCGGCCAACCGGGAAACAGCGTCCCGGGCCTGGGCGGCATCAGCGGCCCGCTTGTCGGAATAAGTGTCAAACCGTTCGGCTCTGGCTTCGGCCCGGTCCACAAGGCTGGTGTCCTCGTCGCCAATCTCGCCGCACAGGGCCAGCAAGAAATCTTCTCGGGCCGGCGTCCACATGGGGGCAACCCAAAGGTCTTGCTTGGGTGCCCACTTGAACCCGGCGGCCTTCAGTTCGGTGCAAGTCTCGGCATCAAGGCGGGTATCGCTGTACAAGCGCAATTTATTATCCTCGGGGGAATAGGTGGCGGTCATCATGGCGGATACCTCCCGGCGTTTTGTCTTTGGCCTTTTGGTTTTCCGCCTTTCCCCAAGCGCCCTTCGGGGCGTGGGGGGCGGCGGCAGGGCCTTTCACTTCAAGACAAGGCCTGTCGCCGCCCCCTGCCCCGAAGGACCGCGACGTTATGGGATGCGGGCGTTTGGCCGAGGGCAGGTAGCAGGCCAAGTGACAAGACGGAGGCTTTGCGCAGTCTTGGCGCGCCGGCCTGCATTGCCCACGGTCATGCCGTCGCCCGCCACCACCTGCGGGGTTTTCTTCGTGAGGATGAGGGGTCTGGCTCCCTTCCCCTCTATTCAGGCTTTGAGGATTCCTTTATTCACTTTCCCAAGAGATTTGCACACATCCATAGGGTAACAGACAGCCCCGAGGGTTCCCGCCATTTGGGGTCAGAACACGATTTGGCAAAAATCGTACGCTAGCGCTTTTGGATGTATGGGGGAGAGGCGGGCCTTGCGCCGGCGGCAAAGAAAAGAGGGGTGGTGTAAGGCTCTATTTTTTATGAGGAATGGATAGAGAAAAATAGACTTGTGAAAATGTCATTCCGCTAGTCCAATCAACCAGAATCACCTCAACCCTGACCACTCCATGGGGAAAATATGGAAATTAAACTTGAATCAATTATTACAATTGAAGACCCGTCTAACTATAAGGTACATTTTGCTGTCTGGAACGGCACTGAAGAACCATTAGATGTTTTTATTCGAGATCAAGAAGAATGGAAGTGGTGGAACAGTTGGAAAGGCCAAAAAAATGATTTTAGCAGGAAGTATATTTTTTCGCTAATACGATATTACCCCCAACCTGGAAAATGGCTATTCGGGGGCATATTTGAAGTTCTTGAAAGAAATTCTGACTCCTATGAAGTAGAACTTCTTGAACCATATAATAAATTTATTGGGCGTTTGCTTGTCCAGCACCCAGGACCTGGGGCACGGGGTAGGGCTTTCTATCTCGAAAACTATTATAAAGATTTTGTTGTATCAGAAATTCTTGATAAATCTTATGATGGTGTTGCCTTTTGTGGCTATCAAAATGTAGAACATAGTTTTTTGCAGATTGAGTTGCTTATTAAGAAGCAAAAAGCTGACTGGAAGTCAGCCCTAGAAAATATGAAAGGCGTTTATATCATAGCAGACAAAAGCAACGGCAAAGTGTATATTGGTTCAGCTTACGGTGAATATGGAATATGGTCAAGGTGGTGTTGTTATGTTGGGACTGGCCACGGATTTAATGATGAATTAATCAAGATTATTGAAACGAATGGACTTGAATATGCACGTCAGAATTTTCAATTTTCTATTCTAGAAATTTGGCCAATGAGGACCGATGACCGTACAATTATAGAACGTGAACAATATTGGAAAAGGGTCTTTTTTACCCGTGAGTTTGGTTATAATAAAAATTAAATAAAAAACGATATCAAAGAAAGCCATGCCTTTATTTTGATTTTAGTCCAATGGCCCCCCGGCTTCGCCGGGGACCTGAAAAGTTTGACTTATGCGGGAGTAGAAGAAAGCCTCTCCATCCGTGACCAGCTCAAGCTGGTCACGAAATAACAACCTTTAGGCGGCCCCAATATTAAGCCGTTTTGAGCGGCTCAAAGGTGCAAGCCCCCAGCTTTGCCGGGGGTATCTGACTGGGGCAACTCCTCTCAGGGAAATAGTGGATGACTGGCGGAAGCAATACAACGAACAGAGGCACCAGGAATCCGCCTTGGAAGAGGCCATAAATCGTTACGGGGTGCCGAAAATCTTCAACACGGACTAGGGACCGCGGTTCAGCGGTCCCTGGTCGTTACAGTTTATCGCTAACAAATTAAGAGGAAGCTACCACAATCCCATTTTAATATAATCTTGTTCATCCTTTGGGAAAGGATCAGAGTCTTTCCATCCTTCTTCTTTTAAGTCCATGACAATGTGTTGTCTGGCAACGGCTTCAGCGCATTCTCCAAAAATTGTAATTGCTTCTTGAATACCCGCGTCGTGATGTCTTACTCGACGATGTCTCGATCGATATGGTTCCATACCGCAGAACGCATCCAACCATTTATGGATCTCTTCGTAAGGTCTCCCAAATTTTTGAGCAGCCAGTTCGCAGTGTATTTCAAATATTGGCATACAATGCCTACATAATATGTTTTTAATTTGAGCTTGTAAAATCTGCGTGTGGTCACAGCTTCCGCGCACGCAGCCACCCAGCCAAACCATCCCGGTCTATTTCCCCTTTACCAAGTTGTTCAAATACAATGACTCTGGCAGGTCCTGGGGCTTCGATCCGCACGTGATGCAGCCGCAAAAACAATATGCAAACGACATAGGCCGTGCGTTTGTTGCCATCCACAAAGGGGTGATTGCGGACGATCCCATGGGCGTAGGTCGCGGCGAGGTCAAAGATGCCGGGGTTTTCATAAGCAGCTAGTTGCGCCGGCCTAGCCAAGGCGCTTTCGAGTAACCCCATATCCCTTACACCAGCAGTTCCCCCGTGTTCGGCAAGCTGCTGGTCGTGAATCGCCAGGACAACGCCAGCCTCGATCCATTGCCAAATCATCGGTTGGCCAACTCGCGGAGCACGTCCCGATCCTCACGCATAATGTCTTCCGCAGCCGCCATCTGTGTAGCAAAGGTCTCATCCATGGGAGTGATCCGGTAACCGTCCCGGGCATCGGTCAGATACACCGTATCGCCCTCAACAACCTTGAGTCGCGACAAGGCTTCCTTGGGCAGCACCAAGCCGAGGGAGTTCCCCACTTTCCTGATCTTGAGAGCCTGCATGGCGGCACCTTCCTTATGTTGACACAAAAATTATAACAGCATCCCAAATAAAGGCAAGGGGTGGTTCAAAAACTCGGCACTCTGCGTGCTGCGTCCAAGGCTAGCTTAGCGCTCCCCTGTTAGCGGGGGCAACTCCATAGGATGCGTGCGTTTGGCCGTGCGTCTGGAAGTAACCACCACCGGGGGGAAGTGATCCGGGCCGGCAAGCCACAGAGGGAATGATTCCCCCTGGACGGCGGGGTAGCGAAAAGGACGAGACGCCCTCTCGCTGATTCTGGTTGCGCGCCATGGAGTCGGGAAACAAAGAGCCCCGCGTTTTTGCGGGGCTCTTTCTCCTGGGGGGGGGCTCTCCTGCGCGAGGGCGTAAGGATCGGATAGCCAGTTTGCTTGGGATGTAAAAGGGGGCGGTGGGGCAGCGATGCGGCCTTATTTCATGGCAAGCGCCGGGCGTTTTCCTTGGCGATGGCGATGAGGAAGGACAGGTCTTCCCCGAGGGTTTCCGCCATTTGTTGGGCGTCGGAGAGCAGGACGCCTTGCGGTTTTCCGGTGTGGGCGGCCTGTCCGCGCATGGCGGACCATTTTGCCGCCGCCGCTTTGGCGGGGGCCTGGGGCCAGACGTTTTGGGCGAACTGGCTTTTTTTCCAGCCTTGGGCGCGGGCGTATTCGGTGACGAGTTCGACGAAGGCGCGTTGGAGGCGGGTTGGGAAGTCCTGCATCATGACCTCGGGTGTTGGCAAGAAAGGAGGATCATCCGTCCGCTGCATCGACTCCGAATGCGGCTGCAATCAGGCGCTGCGCGTCGGCCTCGCGATGGATTTCTTCGACCATCCCTTCGGGGAGGATGGAGAGCAATTCTTCATAGCGTTTCCTGCTCATGCCGGCGCGTTTCCAGGGGCGGGCGGAGCAGTATTGCTTCCGGGTTACCTTGAGGATGGCCCAGGGCTTATTTTCGTACATCGATACCCAAGTCGAGAGCGTAGGAGGTTAGTGGCGCACGCGGCCAGCGGCAGCCCGACGGCTTTGCGTAC
The DNA here is from genome assembly GCA_050175615.1 of Porticoccaceae bacterium. Classification (GTDB taxonomy): domain Bacteria; phylum Pseudomonadota; class Gammaproteobacteria; order Pseudomonadales; family Porticoccaceae; genus CAYXXZ01. The sequence continues at coordinate 10,153 of JBFXIU010000092.1, forward strand.
CGCCGTCGTGGCGGTGGGGGCACTTGGTGTCGATTTTCGGCTTGTTCTCGGTGTAATTTTCCAGTCACGCAGCGTCAAGGCTGGGGCCTGGGGGCGGGGGGCTCCAACTTGCGGTGGTGTTTTTTTTCGGGGGGTCCGGGGGGAATGATTCCCCCCGGCCGCCGGAGGCATTGTTTCTTTGTTTTGGCGTGGTATACTGCCATGGCGTGCCACGTCTTTTCCCCGAGGTTCACATAACACTCCTTAGGGGTCATCCCAAAATAAGCCTTTTCAAGCCCTTAGCCTGACCCGCCCGCAGCGAGGCGGCCAGGAACCGCCCAAATGTGTGCAGGGAACATACGATTGGGCGGATTCGTGTGCAGGACGCGCACGTTTCCACCTCCGCGCTGGCACAACCACGCGAGGATCTTTCCGGGGATCTTCTGGACCTGCGACACTCACTTTTCATGAGTTGAGATCCCAACACCGTTTTTTGCGGCAAAGGATCTCGCCACCAAGGCGAAAACCTAGGCGCGTGGGGCCGCCCGCCCAAGCGGCTCCACCGCCAGCCGAAACCCCATCGTCCGCAACAAAGCCGTCAAACTACGAAGCTCGGGATTGCCCCGCGCCGATAACGTCCGGTACAGCTGCGTGGCGTTCAGTTCGGCAGCCTCGGCCACCGCAGGCACACCGCCAACCGCCTTGGCCATCTGCCGCAACGCCACCAGCAGTTCCCCTTGATCGCCATCGGCCAGGATCGCATTGAGCGTGGCCGCCGCCGCCGCCGGATCATCCCGGAACAGTTCCACCATGGCCTCGTCATGGCTACGGTCCTTCATCTCTCGCCCCCCCTTACTCCTCACGGTTCCGCCAGTCGCACCAGCAGGCGCACGCCCGATCAACATCGGCGCTCTGCGTCCGCTTCGCGCCGCCGCAAAGCAGCAACATCACCGTCTTGCCCGCTTGGGCGTAATAGACCCGATACCCGGGACCAACGTCGATTCGCAGCTCGAAAACCCCCTCGCGCAACGGCTTGCAGTCACCGAAATTCCCCTGCTCCAAGCGGTTTAAACGCCGAATGATCGCCACCTTGGCTTGCATGTCGCGCAGCTTGCGCAACCACTCGTCTATCAGGTCATTGCCGTCACGGGTGAGGTAGTGCCGTATCTCGAACATGCATTTATATTCGTTTTTAAACGAATATTTGTCAAGAGCCTTGCCGCCCCTACGCCATGGATGAGACGCCGCTTTTTACGCTTGGCAGGGGACAGCGCCGCGCCTGGTCAAAGAACCAGGCGCGGAAATCGCCGCGTCCGGACGCGCAAAAAAATCCGGGACGGGGGCCTTGCCCCCCCCTCTCGGGCTCTGCCCCTACCAGGGGACTACAAGCCCCCTGGACCCCGCTATGCCCCCGGCCCTTTTGGGGGGGCCGGGGGAAAGACCGCCGCGCTCCGCGTCGGCTCCGATCCGCAAGACCAAAACCCCGCCGGCAGAACGCGGGCGACGGCTTGCCTGGGGCTGGTCAAACGCCCGCAACACGGAGGACCTGGGCGGCCCTTCCGGCGCAAGGGAGGGTGTCGGGGGAAAACCAAAGACCGGACTGCAAACCGGCACGGCTGCTGTATGGTACGATACATGTTGGCGCATCTGTGGCTCGCAGTTGGCGAGGAAGGGATTCGCCAGCCATCGGGCAGCCAATGAGGTAGTGGCTGCTCCTAATTCACAGGCTCCTATGATTAGGCCCTCCAGCAACCTCAACCTGCGCTCTATAATAATATTTTACGATAATATCCTGTTATTTCATTTTATTTTTCCGTACCATTCATCTCCGTCAGCATCCCATCGCGAAGATAAAATATCTGATCAAACCGATCGAAAATTTTTTCATCATGGGTGACGACCAATACCGCAGCTCCCTGCTCCGCTGCTACCTTGCGCAGCAGGTCCATCACGACGCCAGCGCGTTCAGAATCCAAAGCGGCAGTGGGTTCATCAGCCAGGATGATATGAGGACGGTTAGCCAACGCACGAGCAATGGCCACACGCTGCGCTTCACCTCCGGAAAGCCTTGACGGCATTGTTTCGCAGCGATGTTCTACCTGGAGATAACTGAGCAACTCAAGAGCACGCTGGCGGGCAGATATAGCACTTGTGTTGGCTATTTCCAAAACTACGGCAACATTTTCAATGGCATTCAGAAAAGGAAGCAGGTTGTGAAACTGGAAGATGAACCCGATTCGGTCCAAACGCAGGCGACGCAAATCACCCTGTAGCCATTTGCCATCATAGACCACTTGCCCGTCGAGTTCCATGCGCCCGCTGCTTGGCTCCAGGATGCAACCAATGATGTTGAGCAGGGTACTTTTTCCGGAACCGCTCGGACCAAGCAGCCCCACCACCTGCCCAGCATACACCTGCAGCGTGACCTGCTTCAGTGCATCGACTCGCGCGTCTCCCTGTCCGAATGATTTGCTAAGATTGCTGATGGTTACCAAAGGTGTCCCTAGGGTGGACATATTCATGCCCTATCCTCCCAAAGCCACTGAAGGTTCGATCTTGAGTGCAAGGCGCACCCCCATCCCACTGGCAAGCA
>JBFXIU010000093.1:0-12690 GCA_050175615.1 Porticoccaceae bacterium
AAAATTTCCAGGAGCGCAGAAGGGTGTTGTTCAAAAATATGCTGGTTGACTGTTTCTATATGGTCGTCGCGAACCTGAAAATGCTCGTTGATTACCCGTATTTTTTTGGCGCGGTCGCGACGCAGAATGACTTCGTCGAGATACTGGAGGAGGACGTCATTGAGTTCGCGCATACCCAGCACCACTCTGTAGTAGCGCTGCATAAACTGCTCGACGGCAAGCTTTTGGTTGTCCTTGTAGCCGAACAGTTCAGCGAGGCGGCGCTGGTGATCGAAGGACAGTTTTTCTTCCGCCCTTTTGGCAAGAAAGTGCAGCCCATAGCGGACTTTCCACAGAAACGAGCGGCCGCGGTAGAGGAAATTGAGTTCCTCTTCATTGATAAAGCCCTGGCCGATGAGATTGTTCAATGAATCCACACCAAAGTGGCGGAGAGCCACCCAGTTGATCATCTGGATATCGCGGAGCCCACCGGGTGCCTCCTTGACGTTCGGTTCCAGATTGTACTCTGTATAACTGTGACGGCTGTGGCGCTCGATCTGTTCGTCCCATTTGGCGCGGAAAAACTGCGCGCTTGGCCAGATTTTGTTTGGCGCAGTTTTTTTCATCATCGCCTGGCGCAAATCCGGATCGCCCACCAGGGTTCGGCATTCCATCAAATTAGTGGCAACGGTGATGTCGGCTTTGGCTTCATCGACACACTGGCTGATGGAGCGCACGCTTTGACCGATTTTCAGCTGTATATCCCACAGGAAGGTGAGGAATTGTTCAATGCTGTCCTTGTAGGGTTTGGGGTTGTCGTTCTTGAGCAGAATGAGGAGGTCGATGTCCGAGTGGGGATGGAGTTCGCGGCGGCCATAGCCTCCCACTGCCAGCAGGGCTATACCCTTTTCCCATTGGAAAAGATCCCAGGCGTAACAGAGAATTCTATCGATAAAAGAGGCTCGCTCATAAACCAGGGTGTCCACCAGCTCGCCTTCGAGAAAGCGGCTGTCAAAATGGGCGTTAGCTGCAGCGATGACATCCTTAAAGACGGTAAGCGGTTTGTTTTCCTTGAGGCTTTGTCGAAAACGCAGCTCATCGAAGAACAGCAGTGGCTGGAGTTCAACCATGGGGAATGGTCTCGTTTTTTCTCAGGGTGAGCACTTCAACCCCATTCGCAGTTACCGCCAGGGTGTGTTCCCACTGGGCGGAGAGGCGACCGTCTTTGGTTTCCACCGTCCAGCCGTCACTTTTCAGCTTGGTATGGTGCTTGCCCGCGTTGATCATGGGTTCGATGGTGAAGGTCATGCCTTCTCTGAGCTCCATACCGGTGCCAGGTTTGCCGAAATGTAAAACCTGGGGATCCTGGTGGAATTCCGTGCCGATGCCGTGACCGCAATAATCGCGAACAACAGAGTAAAAATTCGCTTCGGCGTGTTGCTGGATAACATGACCGATATCGCCGAGACGGGCGCCGGGCTTGACCATGGCAATACCTTTGTAAAGGCATTCCTGGGTTATCTTGGCCAGGCGTTGGGCGTGGCTGGGCACGTCGCCGACCATGAACATCATGCTGGTATCGCCATAGTAACCGTCTTTGATAACGGTAATATCGATATTAATGATGTCGCCATTTTTGAGCAGTTTTTTCTCGGAGGGAATGCCATGGCAGACAACATGGTTGACCGAGGTGCAAATTGATTTTGGGAATCCTCTATAGTTCAGGGGCGCCGGAATGGCATTCTGGACATCGACAATATGATGGTGACAAATGCGATCCAGCTCTGCGGTGCTGACACCGGGAACCACATATTCCTCGATCATTTCGAGAACTTCGGCGGCCAGTCTTCCTGCTACACGCATTTTGTCCAGCTGTTCCGACGTCATAATTTGCACGGGCATGAGGGTTTTCCTGATAAAAAGCACCATTGTACCCAATCGGGGCACAGGTATGAATGGTCTTTTCTTTTGTGGATCAACGTCTTGTCACAGTGGCGATTATCACTGTGGTTTTTTCGGTTTGACGGTGCCGAAGGGCGCTGGCTGGCATTCGCCTTCAATGATCAGGTTTGAGGGCTTTCTCAACCGCGATGTACTGCTGTCGGCGGCAAGTAAAACCAGTGCTTTCAGCGTTTCTTCAAGTGCCAGGGACAGCCCCTGTTCTGCGCGATAAAGGGCGATTTTTGCTGCATCCTGGCGCTGGGCTTGAGTCATTGTGGCGAGGTCAATTTCCATATGGATAGCCGTGTCCTGGAGCAGGGCGTCGATGAGCCTGTCGAGCTCGCTCTGAAACTGCCGGGCTTCGCGGACACATTGGCGGGCAAAATCAATATTCCGGCGTCCCTGGCGAATGGCGAAGCGGGCGGGAGCTGTGTAGAAATTAAAGGTTTTGCGTGCAAGGCTTGAAAGCATGGGGGGATCTCCTGCCGCGCAGGCATGGGGCGCATAATCGGTGGCCTTCCATTCTATCTGTCCCGGGGCTGGCTGCCAATGTGCTTGCCCCGGCTTGAGTGAATAGCCCTGGCCAGCGGGCGCGCAGGGCGTTCTCTATGCGTTAATGGTTGGCAGCAGGGGAAAAGTTGCTTCATTGTAAGTGCGATTTGTGGTATAAAGCGCGCCCCGGCAGAGTATCTGGCGGTGGACTTAAAAAATCACACACAGACCGTCACATCGAAAAGGGTGCCTTCGGGTTTTTCGGTGGGGTTTGTGGAGGTCTAACCCAATGAAAGCTAAAGATAAAATTTGGCTTTCCTGAAAAGGTAAAAAACGTATGACAACTGTTTCTATGCGCGACATGCTGCAGGCTGGTGTTCACTTTGGTCACCAAACCCGCTTCTGGAACCCGAAAATGTCCAAATTTATTTTCGGCGCCCGCAATAAAATTCATATCATCAACCTCGAGCACACTGTGCCTGCGTTCAACCAGGCATTGGAAGAGGTTCGCAAACTGTCCTTGAAGGGCAACAAAATTCTTTTTGTGGGCACCAAGCGCTCTGCCCAGAAAACCGTTGCCGAGCAGGCTCAGCGCGCCGGTATGCCCTATGTCAGTCATCGCTGGCTGGGCGGCATGCTCACCAACTACAAAACGATTCGCGCCTCCATCAAGCGTCTTCGCGAGCTTGAGTCGCAAAGCCAGGATGGTACTTTTCAGAAGCTCACCAAAAAAGAAGCGCTGATGCGCGCCCGCATGATGGAAAAACTGGAGCGCTCCATCGGTGGTATCAAGGATATGGGCGGCCTGCCCGACGCGTTGTTTGTGGTCGATGTCGACCATGAGCGCATTGCCATTCAGGAAGCCAACAAGCTGGGTATTCCCGTGATCGGCGTTGTCGATTCCAACAGTGATCCCGATGGCGTTGATTACATTATTCCCGGTAACGACGACGCCATTCGCGCCATTAAGTTGTATTTGACTGCTGTTGCCGATTCTGTGCTTGAGGGTAAGTCCCAGGCCAATGCCGGTACTTCCAGAAACGAATTTGTGGAAGTTGAAGAGCCAGCAGCCGATAACGCAGCCGCAGCACAGGAGTGATGCGGGCAGTTAACCCGTTCGCGCTCTGCTGTTTGATCGTATGACCGAAAAGGGGGCCTTGCCCCCTTTTTACTAACAATTTATTAGTGGATTTAGAGGATATTCCCATGGCAGTGACTGCTTCCCTTGTTAAAGAACTTCGCGAAAGAACTGGCCTTGGCATGATGGAGTGCAAAAAGGCACTCGTTGACACCAACGGTGACATTGAACTGGCGATTGAAGAGCTGCGCAAATCCAGTGGCCTTAAGGCTGCCAAAAAAGCCGGCCGCACTGCCGCTGACGGCGTTGTTGCTGTTCGGGTTGCCGACGATGGCACCCTGGGCGTGCTTTTGGAAGTCAATTCTGAAACCGATTTCGTTGCCCGTGACGACAACTTCCGTGCTTTTGTCGACAAAGTCATTGCCAAAGCCTTTGCTGATCGCCAGTCCGATGTGGCTGCGTTGATGGAGGGTGACCTGGAAGATGCGCGCCAGGCGCTGGTACAAAAAATTGGTGAGAATATTTCTGTGCGCAGAATCGCCATTGTTGAAGCACCAGTTGTTGGCAGCTATGTTCACAGCAACCACCGCATAGCCGTGTTAACAGCGCTCTCCGGCGGTGATATCGAACTGGCCAAAGACGTTGCCATGCATGTTGCTGCGTCCAACCCCCAGGTTAACAAGCCGGATGAAATGCCCGCTGAAGTTCTCGAAAAAGAGAAAGAGATTATTCGCGCGCAGCCGGATATGGCTGGCAAGCCCAGTGAAATTGTTGAGAAAATGATGGGTGGTCGCATCAGCAAGTTCCTCAAGGAACACAGCCTGGTGGAACAGCCTTTCGTTAAGGATCCTGACGTCAAGGTGGGGGATCTGGTAAAAAAAGCTGGCGCTGAAATCACCGGTTTTGTACGCTTCGAGGTTGGCGATGGCATTGAAGTCGAAAAAACCGATTTTGCCGCTGAAGTTGCTGCCCAGGTAAGCGCCAGTAAATAAGTATCGAAGATTCCAGGTTCGAGTGTGCGGGGCGCTGTTGCGCGCCCACCTGGATCTGGTTACTTTACTAAGAGCATGTGAAACGCAGGCGGAGTGACTGCCACTCCGCCGCCATTGACGAAACGGGGAATTCATGGCGGACATGAAGGCGGCCAAGGACAAGAAATACAAACGTATTCTTCTCAAGCTCAGTGGCGAGGAGCTCATGGGCTCCGAAACCTTTGGTCTCGACCCCAAGGTGCTGGATCGCATGGCGCTGGAGATCGGCCAGTTGGTGGGTATAGGTGTGCAGCTGGGGCTGGTGATCGGCGGCGGCAACCTGTTTCGCGGTGCGGCGCTTCAGGCCGCAGGAATGGAAAGAGTTACCGGCGATCATATGGGCATGCTGGCGACGGTTATGAATGCGCTGGCCATGCGCGATGCGCTGGAGCGCTCCAATATTTCTGCCCGTATTATGTCAGCAATTCCCATGAGTGGCGTGGTTGATCACTACGACCGCCGCAATGCCGTTCGCGCCCTCTCTCAGGGCGAAGTGGTGATTTTTGCTGCGGGAACCGGCAATCCTTTTTTTACCACAGACTCTGCAGCCTGTTTGCGGGGCATTGAAATCGGTGCAGATCTGGTGCTCAAGGCCACCAAGGTTGATGGTGTTTATTCCGACGATCCTCTGAAGAACGCCGATGCAACCCTTTACACCCATTTAACCTATGATGCCGTACTCGACAAAAAACTCGGGGTGATGGATCTCACGGCTATTTGCCTGTGTCGTGAACACCGTATGCCCCTGCGCGTATTCAGAATGTCCAAGCCTGGCGCCCTGTTGAATATTGTGGTGGGTGGCGATGAAGGCACCCTGATTGAGGAAAATTGACCATGATTGAAGATCTCAAAGCCGATGCCAAGGAGCGGATGGGCAAAAGCCTCGAATCCCTGGCGCACACCTTTAACAAATTGCGCACCGGGCGCGCTCACCCGGGGTTGCTGGAAGGCATTACCGTCTCCTACTACGGCGTTGAAACCCCGCTTAGCCAGGTGGCCAATATCAATGTGTCCGATGCCCGCACCCTGGCGGTTGTGCCCTGGGAAAAGAAGATGGTTGGCGACATTGAAAAGGCGATTCTCAAATCTGATCTTGGCCTCAATCCATCCACTGCCGGTGAGGTCATTCGTATCCCCCTGCCGCCGCTGACGGAAGAAACCCGTAAAGTATTGATCAAGCAGGCCAGGGCAGAGGCGGAAAATGCGCGAATTTCTATTCGCAATATTCGCAGAGATATACTTTCCGATATTAAAACCCTGCTCAAAGATAAGGATATTACTGAAGATGAAGATCGCAAGGCACAGGACGACGTTCAGAAAATTACCGACAGTTTTATCGCCAAGGTAGACGCCGCACTGGCGGATAAAGAAGCCGATCTGATGGAAATTTAATTGCCTCTGACGTCTGAGAACCCAGAGGAAGCACCTATGCCTGGAGATGCCCAAGCTGAAAAATTAGCCAATCCTCTACGCCATGTTGCCGTCATCATGGATGGCAATAATCGCTGGGCTAAGGGACGGGGACTAACGGGTATTGCCGGTCACGAGCGGGGTGTGGAGCGCGTGCGCGACGCCATGGATTCCTGTGTCCGTCACCAGATCGAGTTTCTTACCGTATTTGCCTTTAGCAGTGAAAACTGGTCGCGCCCTGTTGCAGAAGTCCGCGGCCTGATGTCGCTGTTTGCTTCCTATTTGCGCAAAGAGCTTCCCGAGTTTCAGGAGCGCAGTATCCGTTTGCGGGTGATCGGGGAAAGGACAAAATTTAGTGATCGCCTGTGCAGTCTGATTGAAAATGCCGAGCACAAAACCAGGCATGGCAAAACGACCCTGGTTCTCGCTGTCGATTACGGTGGCCGCTGGGATATTACTCAGGCGGCGAGAAAACTGGCGACAAAGGTTCAGTCTGGAGCCTTGCGCCCTGAGGATATCAACGAAGGGCTTTTTGCCAAGCATTTGTCCCTGGCGGATTTGCCGCCGCCGGATCTGTGTATCCGCACGGCCGGTGAACGGCGCTTGAGCAATTTTTTGCTCTGGCACCTTGCCTATACAGAACTGTATTTTTCCCCCGTCTACTGGCCTGACTTTGATGCCAAGGCCTTTGATGAGGCGGTGTCAGATTACAATAACAGGCAGCGTCGCTTCGGTATGACAGCGGAACAACTCTCCCAATTGGATCGGGCGGAGAAAAATTTTGCTTAAACAGCGGATAGTGACTGCGATTATTCTCGCCCTCTTGTTCCTCGGTGCACTTTTTGGCCTTCCTGCCCAGTGGTTCTCTCTGTTTGCTGCGGGTTTTATTTTTCTCGCTGTGCGGGAATGGGCAAACCTGTCAAATGCAAGTCGCGTCGCGAGCCTTTTTTATTATGGTGTTGCGGGCGCGTTGATGGCGGTCATGTTCTTGGGATTGGGCTTTCACTCATCCGCAACAGAACTTGAGGCTATCAAAATGATTCTCCTCAGTGGCTGTATTTGGTGGGCAATTGCCCTGCTTTGGGTGCAGGGGTATCCCAGCAGTGCAGTTCTCTGGGGCAGCAGCGCCGTGCGCCTGCTGATGGGGCTGTTCGTGCTCTTGCCCGCATGGCTGGCATTGAGCTGGCTGGCAGCTCAAGACGGCGGGCACTGGTTGGTGATGGTGGTGATTCTCACCGTTGTTTGCGCAGACATAGGCGCCTACTTCAGTGGCCGTGCCCTTGGTCGCCATAAACTGGCGGCGGAAGTCAGCCCCGGAAAAACATGGGAAGGTTTTTTTGGTGGCGTGATTACCGTGCTGGTAGTCATCTCCATCGTTATCGCTTTTAGCCCGTCCCAGCGTCACCTGTGGCTGGAGTGGACTATCGTCGAGGTGGCTGCGGTGCTCGCAGCTGTGCTGGGCGATCTGCTCGAGAGTATGGTTAAACGCCATCGCGGCGTTAAGGACAGCGGCAGGATTCTGCCGGGTCATGGCGGTGTTCTCGATCGTATCGACAGCTTGACAGCGGCGCTGCCGGTGTTTGCCCTGTTCTATATTCTGCTGATTTATTCCCCGTCATGACGCCGTTAACAGAGAGAATCTTCGCCGTGGCCAGCGGAATGCAGCCCTTGGCGCAAGGGTGCAGCCATGAGTGAGAAAATCACCATTTTGGGGTCTTCCGGTTCCATCGGCGAGAGTGCCCTGGATGTCATCGCCCGCCACCCCGAGCGCTACCAGGTATTTGCCCTCACGGGACACTCGAGGGTTGACGTTCTGGCGCGCCAGTGCCGTCGGTTTATGCCCAAATATGTAGTGGTGGGCTCCGAGCAGGCGGCTCTGTTGTTGCGGGGGCAGCTCGACAAACATACCATCGTCTTGTGGGGCGCGCAGGCGCTGGTGGATGTGGCTTCCGCCAGCGAGGTCGACACGGTGATGGCGGCCATCGTCGGTGCCGCCGGCTTGTTGCCAACCCTGGCTGCCGCAGAAAAAGGCAAGAGGGTATTGCTCGCCAATAAAGAGTCTTTGGTGATGGCTGGGGCGCTGTTTATGGATGCGGTCGCCCGCCACGGCGCCACATTATTGCCCATCGATAGCGAACACAATGCGATTTTTCAGTGCCTGCCCCCCGGTTGCCGCCAGCCTGGCGCTGCGGGTGTCAGTAAAATACTGCTGTCGGCTTCCGGTGGGCCATTTCGCACCACGGATCTCGCAGCCTTGGCGACAGTGACTCCAGCCCAGGCCTGTGCCCATCCCAATTGGTCCATGGGTCAGAAAATTTCCGTCGATTCCGCCACCATGATGAACAAGGGGCTGGAGCTGATTGAAGCCTGCTGGTTGTTCGGTGTACAAGCAGATGTGGTCGAGGTGGTCATTCACCCCCAAAGTATTGTCCACTCGCTGGTGGCCTATGTAGACGGCTCTGTACTGGCGCAATTGGGCAATCCGGATATGCGCACGCCCATAGCCCACGCCCTTGCCTGGCCGGAACGGATTGATTCCGGTGTGGCCGCCCTGGATCTTGTACAGATTGCTCAGCTCAGCTTTGAGAAACCGGATCTCGTCAGGTTTCCCTGTCTCGCTCTGGCTCAGGAGGCCGCCAGGAGTGGCAGGGATTATCCGGCGGCGCTCAATGCCGCCAATGAGGTTGCCGTTGCGGCCTTCCTCGCTGGTCGCATTGGTTTTACCCATATTGCCTCTGTGGTTGCTGAAGTGCTGGGCTCTTGGCAGAGCTGTGAACCTGTCGACTTGGCCGCAGTCCAACATTCCGACAAACTGGCGAGACAATTCGCATTGCGCCAGGTGGAGGCTTTAAGTCTGTGTTAGAAATCGCAAAAACCCTGTTCTTTACTCTGGTTGCCCTGGGAGTTCTGGTGACCATCCACGAGTTTGGCCACTTTTGGGTGGCTCGCCGTTGTGGCATTAAGGTGTTGCGCTTTTCCATAGGTTTCGGCACTCCCTTTGCCCGCTGGTACGATCGCCAGGGCACAGAATTTGTGCTCGCCGTACTTCCCCTCGGCGGCTATGTGAAAATGGTGGATGAGCGCGAGGGCAATGTCGCTGCGGCTGACATTCCTTATGCGTTCAACAACAAGTCTGTATGGCAGCGCATGGCTGTGGTCAGCGCCGGTCCCATCGCCAATTTCCTGCTGGCCATTATTGCCTACTGGGTGGTTTTTCTGGCGGGTGTTCAGGGGGTTGCTCCCATTGTCGACAGTGTAACCCCAGGTTCGGTTGCGGCCAGAGCCGGCATTGAGCCGGGTCAGGAAATTATTGCTGTGGATGGCGAGCCTACGCCGACACTCCAGGCTTTGGGAGAGCAACTGGTGCTTCGTCTCGGCGAAGAGGGCACCATCAATTTCAAAGTCAAGTATCAGGATTCGAATCTGAGTTATGACCTGGAGGCTGAGCTCAACGGCTGGCAGGTGGATACCGACAACCCCGATCCTATTGGCGATATCGGCATTCAGCTTTATACCCCCAGAGTCTTGCCGGTTGCCGACCAGGTTATGGCGGCGGAGCCCGCCGATCAGGCTGGATTGCGCAGTGGCGATCGCATTGTGGCAATGGATGGCACCCCGGTGTCCGACTGGTCGCAGTGGGTGGAATATGTGCGCGCCCGCCCTGGCGAAACCATTGCCATTGACGTGGCCAGGGGTGCTGAGCAATTCGCCACGCAAATTACCCCCAAAGGCGTTACCCAGGAGGACGGCACTGTGATTGGCCAGGTGGGAATGTCTGTGGTGATTCCCGAATGGCCCGAGTCCTACCTGCGCAAGATGGATTACAGTGTTGTCGGCGCCTTCAGCCAGGCTCTTCACCAGACCTGGAAGACGACCAAAATGGTTCTCGACTCCATAAAAAAAATGGTCACCGGGATTATTTCACCGAAACACTTGAGTGGCCCCATAACCATTGCTAAAGTGGCTGGCGCTTCGGCCCAGTACGGTTTTACTGCCTACTTGGGCTTTCTGGCACTGCTCAGCGTTAGTCTTGGTGTACTTAATCTACTGCCGATTCCTGTTCTCGATGGCGGCCATCTCATGTACTACATGGTTGAGGCGGTCAAGGGAAGCCCGGTTTCAGAGAAAGTGCAGATGGCGGGATATCGGCTGGGGCTGTTCCTGGTGGTTGGTTTGATGGTTATCGCCCTATACAATGACGTGATGAGGCTCTGAGCGTCTGCGGATGTTCCCTGGCTGTATGGACAACAACAACGAAGAATGATGTATATGAAGCGTGTTTTTTTGGCTTTACTTTTTTCCCTGATGGTCACGCCGGTGATTGCCGATGTGTTTGTGATCGAAGATATTCGTCTCGAGGGGCTGCAAAGGGTAAGTGCCGGCACAATTTTTTCCGCCATGCCTTACAAGGCGGGCGATCTTGTTGATGAAAACAGCATCAAGGACATAACGCGGTCGCTGTTTCAAACCGGTTATTTCAGTGATATCAAGATCGCTCGGGACGGTGGTGTTTTGATTCTGGTGGTCGAAGAGCGGCCGGCGGTTTCAGAGATCAATTTCGAGGGCAATAAAGCCATTAAAACTGAAGATTTGATGAAGGCGCTCAAAGAAAACGGCCTTGCCGAAGGGCAGATTTTTCGCCAGGCCATTCTTGAGGGCATGATTCAGGAACTCCAGCGCCAGTATGTCAGCCAGGGTCGCTACGGCGCCATCGTGGAAACCGAGGTTCAGGATCTGCCCCGCAATCGGGTTGCCATTAATGTCAATGTCAAGGAAGGCGACGTCGCCAAGATCAAGATGATCAATATTGTCGGCAACAACGATTTCGACGAAGAGGATCTTCTCGATGAGTTTGAGCTGAGAACCACAGGATGGTTTTCGTGGATCAGTGGTAACGACAAATATGCCCGGGAAAAACTCAGTGGCGATCTCGAACGCCTCGAGTCCTGGTATCTGGATCGCGGTTATATTCAGTTTGGCATTAACTCGACACAGGTTTCTGTAAGTCCCGACAAGCAATCGGTATTTATCTCCATTAATATCACTGAGGGCGACGTCTATTCGGTGGGCGAGGTCGAACTTGCCGGAGAGCTGATCATCCCCGAAGAGGAGGTGCGCCGTTACATCACCCTCAAAGAGGGCGAGCGTTTTTCCCAGCAACAGATGACCAGTTCTTCAGAATTGATAACCCAGCGCCTGGGTAATGATGGTTACGCCTTTGCCGATGTCAAAGGCTACCCCGAAGTCAACGAGGAAGATAAAACCGCAAAAATTACCTTTTTTGTCAACCCGGGTAAGCGCGCCTATGTCCGCCGCATTGATTTTCGCGGCAACTCAAAGACGTCGGATGAAGTTCTGCGCCGTGAAATGCGTCAAATGGAAAGTGGCGCTGCATCCACAGCGCTCATTGAGCATTCAAAGGTCAGGCTTGAACGGTTGGGCTTCTTCAAGGAAGTTCAGGTTGAAACCAAGGAGGTTCCAGGCACCGGCGATCAGCTGGATGTCACCTACACCGTCGAAGAGCAACCGTCCGGCAGCATTGGCGCCAGCGTCGGTTTTGCCCAGGGTTATGGTCTTGTCCTCGGCGGCAACCTCCAGGAAAACAACTTTTTGGGCACGGGTAACAAGGTGGGCATTGGTATCAACCGCAGTACCTATCAGACCAATGTCCAATTTTCTTTTACCGACCCCTATTTCACCACCGACGGGGTAAGTGCGGGCTTCAATGTCTTCTACAGGGCGACGGATTACGGCGAATTTAACCTGGCCAACTACACCACCGACAGCTTCGGCACCGGGGTCAATTTTGGCTATCCGCTGTCGGAGACCGCCAGCCTCGGGTTTGGCCTTAACTATGAAAATCTGAGTATTGATCTCGGTTCCTTTACGTCGCTGGAAATCGAGGATTTCGTCAATAATAACGGCGATCAATACGATATGTTTTCCGTCAGCGTCAATGCGGTTAAATCCACTCTGAATCGGGGGGTATTTGCCACCCGCGGTTACTCCCAGAGGCTGGGACTTGAAATAACGGTGCCTGGTAGCGATGCCGAATACTATAAGCTTTCTTACTCGGGTCAATATTATCAGCCGCTCACCAATAGTCTCACCCTGAGACTGCGGTCTGACCTCGGCTATGGTGACGCCTACGGTGATCTCGACCGCTTGCCTTTTTTCAAGAATTTCTACGGCGGTGGTTTCGGCTCGGTGCGCGGCTTTAAACGCAACACCCTCGGCCCCCAGGATACGCCAGCGAAAATTTGTAGTAATGGCACCAGGCCTGAAGACAATCCGGATTGTGAGCTGATCGATGTCGACGATCCAGATCCATTCGGCGGCAATATCCTGGTGGAAATGGGCGCGGAAATTATCTTTCCCCTGCCGTTCCTCAAAGATCAACGCTCTGTGCAGGCGTCCTTCTTCTTCGATGCCGGTAACGTCTTTGACACCGACTGTGGGGACACCCAGCTAAACTGTTTTGAGCCGGATGCCGGTGAACTGCGCTACTCAACAGGTATAGGCGCCACCTGGCTGAGCGGTTTCGGACCCATTACTGTGAGTTTGGGCAAGGCGCTCAATAGCAGTGACGAAGATGACACCGAGTTTTTCCAGTTCTCACTGGGACAGACGTTCTAGAGCCTGTGCACACGAATTGGATTGTCACTGTTGTGACTAAAAAAGCGCCACTTGAGGCGCGAGGAGTGAGTTTAGTGGTTCTAAATGAACGACGAGCAACGACAAGTGGCGCTTTTTTATCCG
>JBFXIU010000094.1:0-12652 GCA_050175615.1 Porticoccaceae bacterium
CGGCCATGCCCACCCCGCTGTCACTGCGGCGGTGAGCCAGCAGGCGGCCACCCTGGTGCATTGCTCCAACCTCTATAACATACCGGTTCAGGAACAGCTTGCCGACAAACTTCACAGCCTGTCCGGGATGACCAATGCCTTTTTCGGCAATTCCGGCGCCGAAGCCAATGAGGCGGCCATTAAACTGGCGCGACTCTACGGCAATAATCGCAACGTTAAAGTGCCCACTATCATTGTCATGGAAAAATCCTTCCACGGCAGAACCATGGCAACCCTGAGCGCCACCGGCAATCGCAAGGTTCAGGCCGGATTCGAGCCCCTCGTCAGCGGCTTTGCCCGCGCGCCCTATAACAACATTGAGGCCATCCATACCATTGCCGACAATAACCCCGATATTGTTGCCGTCCTGGTAGAGCCAATTCTCGGCGAAGGCGGTATTTATATGCCGGATGCCAACTATCTCAAGATGTTGCGGGAAGTCTGTGATCGCAACCAATGGCTGCTGATGCTCGATGAAATTCAAACCGGCAACGGCAGAACCGGCTCCTGGTTCAACTACCAGCAACAGGGCATTCTGCCCGATGTCGTCACCACCGCAAAAGGGCTTGGCAACGGTGTGCCCATAGGCGCATGCCTCGCCAGCGGCATTGCCGCCACCCTGCTCAAACCCGGAAATCACGGCTCGACCTTTGGCGGCAACCCTATCGCCTGCGCCGCTGCGCTGGCCACGCTTCAGGTGATCGAAGAAGAAAATCTTTGCGCCAGAGCCGCACAGCTCGGCAGCCAGTTGCGCGCCCGCTTTGCGGAAACGCTTGGCCACTGCGAAGGCGTCAAGGAGATTCGCGGCCAGGGTTTAATGATTGGCATTGAACTGGACAGACCCTGTGGCGACCTGGTAGCCATGGCCGCCGATGCCGGTCTGCTGATCAATGTCACCTCCGAAAGCGTGATCCGGTTATTGCCGCCACTGACTTTTTCCGACGCGGAGGGGGAACAGCTGGTCTCAATCCTGTCCCCACTGGTTTGCAACTTTCTCAAAGCCTGAAGGCAAAGATAAAGACGAGGCGCCCTATGGCCACAAGACACTTCCTTACTCTGACAGACCTGTCCGTCGATGAACTCAAGGCGCTGATCGAGCGCGCCATTGAACTCAAGGCTCAGCACCGCAACGGCACTGAAGCCAGACCCTTCACCGGCAAGGTGCTGGGTATGATCTTTGAAAAAGCCTCTACCCGCACCAGAGTATCTTTTGAGGCGGGAATGGCGCAGCTTGGCGGCAGCGCGATTTTTCTGTCCCCGGTTGACACGCAGCTGGGGCGGGGCGAACCCATCGAGGACACCGCCCGTGTGCTGGCGCGCATGGTTGATATTGTCATGATCCGCACCTTCGGCCACGACAAAGTGCAGCGTTTTGCCGAGTTTTCATCGGTGCCGGTGATCAATGCCCTCACCGACAGTTTTCATCCCTGCCAGCTACTCGCCGACATTCAGACCTTTGTCGAGCACCGCGGCAGCCTGGAGGGCAAAACCGTGGCCTGGGTTGGCGATGGCAACAATATGACCAATTCCTATATCAACGCCGCCGCCATGCTCAATTTTGAACTGCGCATCGCCTGCCCACCGGGCTACGAACCCAATGCCGAGCTCATGAAAAAGCACGCCGCGCGCATCCACCTGACCCGCTCGCCCCAGGATGCGGTCAAAGGCGCTGATCTCGTGGTAACTGACACCTGGGCATCCATGGGTCAGGAAAACGAAAAGCAACAGCGCCTCGATGACTTTGCTGGCTACCAGGTAGACCATGAATTAATGAGCCACGCGGCAAAAGATGCGCTTTTTATGCATTGCCTGCCAGCCTACAGGGGTATGGAAGTCAGCAATGAGGTGATGGAAGACGGCAATATTTCCGTTATCTGGGACGAAGCCGAGAATCGCCTCCATGCACAAAAAGCACTGATGGAATTTCTGCTAAACGCCTAAACGCCCCGTTCAAGACAGCGCTTGCCAGAGATTTCCTTCCCTCAGTAAAAATCCTTGATGGGCTTGTCATTCGCTATTATCAGGGTTCCCCGGAGCGGAAACAGCCCGGCAATTTTTTGCACCGCACCCGCAAACATGCGCGGAGTCACTGAAAGCCCATGGATCAAACCCCAACAGACTCGCCCCTTGCTGTTCTGCAGTCCTACCTGCAGCAGCGCATTCCCCAAAGCCGCCTGGAAGTCATTGCCCTACCCCAGGCGCCCGAAATCCGCCTCCACTTGATCAACAGCGATTACCCCCGCAATGGCCTCAATCGCGAGCAGGTCGAGGCCCTGATGGACAATCCGCCCTACTGGGCATTCTGCTGGGCGAGCGGCCAGGTGCTGGCGCGGCTGATCCTCGATAATCCCCAATGGGTTAACAACAAAACGGTAGTGGATTTTGGCGCCGGCTCCGGGGTTGTCGGCATTGCCGCGAAAATGGCGGGAGCTCACAGAGTTATCCTCTGCGACCTTGATACCCAGGCGCTGGCGGTGGCGCAACTCAACGCCACCCTCTGCGAGGTTGAGGTTGAGCTGTCAGCATCCCTGGACGAGATCCTTGCCCTCAATCTACAAAACAGCCTGGTTACGGTGGCAGACGTTTTTTACGATCGCGACAACTTGCCGTTGCTGGCAACTCTTGAGCAGCATTTCAGCGCAGTGCTGGTAGCGGATTCAAGACTCAAAGGGCAAGCCCTGCCGGGAATGGCCATCATTGCCAACCACAGCAGCCACACGGTTCCCGATCTCGACGAATCCGTGGAATTCAACCGGGTTGCAGTTTACAAATCCCTTTAACCCATACCTGTTGATGGAGCAGCCCTGCTCCCGCAGGGGTTGCGACTCAAACCTATCGCCTCAAGGCGCTTTCCTGAAAGTCTGTGATCGCCGGGGCGCCCGGCTCCTACGTGTGATGTAATTTACTCCACCTATGGAGCCTGCCCCGCAGACGAAAAAGCGGATGCCTGTACGGAGTTTTGCCAAAGCGATCGACTTCTACGGATTATAGGTTGATTTCATTCCGCAACAGCCGAGTTTCCTCATATCGCCTTTATTAGAATTTTATTATAATGCGATTAACATTCTTACTCTGGTGTTGATTATGCTGGCCATACTCGAAGCCCACCGCGCCGGATTGCTCGGCCGCCAGCACTGGCTGCGCAATATCGTCTCCGGCGTCATTGTCGGCGTCGTCGCCCTGCCCCTGGCCATGGCGTTTGCCATCGCCTCCGGTGCCAAGCCGGAACAGGGTATTTATACCGCCATCATCGCCGGTATTATTGTTTCCCTGTTTGGCGGTTCGCGGCTACAAATAGCAGGCCCCACGGGCGCCTTTATTGTCGTTCTCGCCGCCATCACCGCCAAATACGGTATCAACGGCCTTCAGATCGCCACCATCATGGCCGGATTGATTCTGCTGCTGCTCGGCCTGGCGCGCATGGGCTCCATCATTAAATTCATCCCCGATCCAGTGATCCTCGGCTTTACGGCAGGTATAGGTGTGATTATCTGGGTGGGGCAATGGCAGTACTTTTTCGGCCTGCCCGCCGTGACGGGCGAGCATTTTCACAGCAAAATTGTCCACCTGATCGAGGTGCTTCCCCAATTTCATATCACCACAACGGCGATTGGGCTCGCGTCCCTCGCCCTTGCCATCTACGCACCCAAACTCAAGCCGCTGCAGAAAATCCCCGGCCCACTGGTGGCCTTGGTGGTGGCGACTGCCGCTCAGTACATTTTCCATTTTGACGGCATCGCCACCATAGGTTCTGCCTTTGGCGGTATTCCCAAAGGTCTGCCCTCATTCCAGTTACCCACGGTGACCACGGCGCAGGTGGTCGAACTGATCGGCCCCGCCTTTACCATCGCCATGCTCGGCTCCATTGAGTCACTGCTTTCCGCCGTTGTCGCCGACGGCATGGCCGGAACCAGGCACAATTCAAATCAGGAACTGATCGGCCAGGGGCTTGCCAATATGATTGCCCCCCTGTTCGGCGGTTTTGCCGCCACCGGCGCCATTGCCCGCACCGCCACCAATATTCGCAATGGCGGCACCGGCCCCATTGCCGGCGTCGTCCACGCCCTTGTGCTGGTGCTGATTCTGCTGTTTCTGGCGCCGTTGGCGGTGCATGTTCCCCTGGCGGCTCTTGCGGCCATTCTCTTTGTGGTGGCCTGGAACATGAGCGAGGCGCGCCATTTTGTCAAAATGGTGAAGCGAGCGCCCCGCGCCGATGTCGCCATCCTATTGATTACTTTTACTCTCACCGTATTTGCCGACCTGGTGGTGGCGGTCAATATAGGGGTTATCCTCGCCACTCTGCACTTTCTGCGCCGCATGGCCACCAGCGTTGAAGTGCGGGAGGCCACAGAGCAGGAGCTGGTTCAGGAATTCGCCCATCAAGGGATGACCAGCCTGCCTCCCGGCGTGCTGGTATTCGCCATTGAGGGACCGTTCTTTTTTGGCGCAGTGGAAAATTTTGAGCGCGCCCTGGCAGGAACCCATACGGATCCCCGCATCCTCATCATTCGCCTCAAATGGGTGCCCTTTATCGACGCCACCGGCCTGCAAACCCTCGAAGAAGTCATTCAGGACCTCCACCGCCGCGGCGTCCGCGTTATGCTGTCCGGCGCCAATGACCGTGTTCAGAGCAAATTGATGAAGTCGGGAATTATCAACCTGGTGGGCAGCGAAAACAGTTTTGCGAATTTCGGCCTTGCCCTTTCGGCCTGCCAGGTTCTGGTTCAGGACGATGAAAGCCTTGCCAGGGAAAAGATGATGATATTGAGTTCAACGGACAAGATTGAGCCAGACTCCCGCGCCTAATATTAACCCGGCATGAATTATCGTCGGGTTAATAAGCGGTGCACGGCCGACTTTTGCTCCTGCAAAGTCGGCATTTCCGCCCTCCATGGCGGTCAGACGCGCCGCCATTGGCCGGAGGCCAATGTAAGCCCAGAAAATGCAAGGAAATTACTCGGGCTGCGCCCTCGCCCTGCGGGTCAGCCTGTCGGCTGCTCTCTCGCAAGGCTCGAGTCGCAAATTTTCGCCAGTATTTTCTGGGCGTGCATCCAAATAGATAAGGATATCTATTTGGATGCCAGGGTAATAGTAACCCGGCGGCCGTCATCATTCGGTTAGTAGCCTGCTAAAGGGGGCTGAGACACCGGAATACAGCGCCTCAGTTGACATGGGGATTTGACTTCTGAGCCTCGTCGCCATACTCCACTTCGTACTTCGCCAGATAATCGCGGATCAGCTGGCGAACGACTTGCGAAGGGGTGAGATCCTGGGAAGCACAGAGATTTTCAAAGGCTTTTTTCTTTTCCGGATCAATCAGAACCGTTAAACGTGCAGTTTTGGTTTCCACAGCCAACTTTACCCTTATTTGTGATAACGAGATTATAATCAAATGTTATTACCTCAGACTACCCAGGAATCTTCAGGCACAGTGCCTTTGCTTATAAAAACATTACAGATAGATACACAGACTATTTTCTTGTTGTCACCAAAGTTTGCTACTCTGGGCACCAAAGCATGGGATTAAGAGGGCATTTATTGTGGCGACACTCACCCTGGTGATCAGCGGTTCAGGCGGCGCGGGGGCTATCTCCACAGGCGAGATGCTGCTGCATATCGCCGCCCTCAGCGGTTACTACGGCATTTTGAAAAAAACCTTTAGCCCTCAAATTCGCGGTGGAGAAGCCGCCGCCATTATTCGCCTTGGCGATCAGCCGGTGGATACCTTCGATGAACAGGTTGATGTGCTGATTGCCTTCGACTGGCAGAATTTTTCCCGCTTTGCCGATGAAATTCCCGTATCCGCATCCACAGTGATTATCAAAAATGGCGATGCCGGTGAACTGCCCGCGGAAATTCTCCGCTGTCAAACCGGCAGCGACAAGCCTGGCACCGGCATTATCACTATTGACGGCAACGGCATTGCCTCAGATGCGGAATCCAGCTGGGTAAACCTGGTGTTTCTCGGCCTGATGGCAAAGGCCCTGGGCTGCCCTTATCCAACTGCCGAAAATATTGTCCTGAAGAGACTGGCGAAACACGCCGAACCACTCAGAGATGCCGCCAGACGCACCCTGATGGCAGGCTACGAACTCGGCATCCCCGCTCAACTTCAACAGCGCCTCAAGGGTTTCGCCTCCCGCCCGGCCAACAACAGCCTGTGGCTTGCCAGCGGCAACCAAATGGCTGCTCTGGGGGCGCTGGAGGCGGGAATCCGCTTTGTCGCCGCCTACCCCATCACTCCGGCATCGGATCTCCTCGAATTTCTGGCCCAACATATAGAACCTCTCGGCGGTCATTTAGTGCAGGCAGAAGACGAATTGGCAGCCATCAATATGGCCATAGGTGCAGGTTTTGGCGGCGTTCCCGCCATGACCGCCACTTCCGGGCCGGGGCTGGCCTTGATGGCGGAAGCCATGGGCTTGGCGGTCGCCAGCGAAACACCTGTAGTCATTGTCGATGTCATGCGCTGCGGCCCCTCAACCGGCATTCCCACCAAGAGCGAGCAGGGAGATTTTAACCTCGCGGTTTACGGTGTTCACGGCGATGCTCCCCACATCGTGGTCGCCTGCAACAGCATTGCCGACTGCTATACCACCACCGCCTGGGCAGCGGAATTGGCCACCAGGCTGCAAACCCTGGTGATTGTGCTCTCCGATCAATTTTTGGGGCAGTCGCTACAGGTCATTAGTGAACCGGGCAAAACCGATTTCAGTGCCGCTGGCGTATTGGCTACCCTGCAAGAAGATCAATCCTATCAGCGCTACCTGGATACCGAAACCGGGGTTTCCCCTATGGCCACCCCGGGGCTTAAGGGCGCCATGTACACCGCGGAAGGCCTCGAGCACAGCCAAAATGCCGTGCCCTCACCCAAGGCGACAGAACACCTGCGCCAGCTCGACAAACGGCAGAGAAAACTTCTCAGCCACGATTACGGCGATCACTGGGCCGATCTCAGTGGCGCTGCCGACAACAATACCCTGATCATCTGCTGGGGATCGACAAAGGCAAGCGTTATAGAAGCACAACAATTACTGGTGGCAAAAGGGCGAGATATCGCCTGCCTGTGTCTGCGCCAGCTCTGCCCTTTGCCAACGGAAAAACTGGCGGTGCTCTTTGCCAAAGCGTCCCGGCTGGTGGTGGTGGAACAAAACCATAGCGGCCAGTTCTTTCATTACCTGCGCTCCATGCTGCCCCAATTCACTTATCAAAGCCTGGTGCAACCGGGCCCCAAAGCGATTACCCCCAGCCAGATTCTGGCCATTGTGGAGAATCCCCATGACTAGCCAAACCACCAGTCCAACAACAAGAAAAGCCAAGGAATACAAATCCGGCGTCAAGCCTATCTGGTGTCCCGGCTGTGGCCACTTCGGCGTTCTCAACGCCATCACCAAGGCCTTTGCAGCAGCTGATATAGCGCCTGAAAATTGCGCCATTGTCTCCGGCATTGGCTGTTCGTCGCGGCTTCCGGCCTATGTCAAAAGCTACGGATTTCACGGTGTCCACGGCCGCGCCCTGCCCATTGCCACCGGTCTCAAGATCGCCCGCCCCGACCTGGAGGTAATGGTTGTTGGCGGTGATGGCGATGGCTTTTCCATTGGCGGCAATCACTTCATTCACGCCTGCCGCCGCAATGTGAATATGGTCTATATCGTGATGGACAATGAGGTCTACGGCATGACCAAAGGCCAGGCATCACCGACGACACCGGAAAACTGGACGCACAGCAAGCTCACGCCCCAGGGCACCCAGATAAGGCCTTTCCAGCCCTGCGCCATGGCGCTGGCCTCAGGCGCCACCTTTGTTGCCCGCGCCTATGCCGGCGACCCCAACAACCTTGCACAAGTCATTCACGAAGCCATGATTTTTCCCGGATTTGCCTTTATTCAGGTACTGAGCCAGTGCATTACCTTTGTGCCCGAACAGCTGGCCTGGAAAGATGCCGTGCATCCCATAGGCGATACCAGCAGCGATTCCGCCACCGCCGCGGCACTGATCCACAACGATGACGGCACAGGAACAGGCATTATTTACCGCAATAGCCGCCCCGCCTGGCCTTTGCCGCCGACACAAATCCAGGAAAGCCTCTGCAGGGAAAGTTTTCGCCTATGAGCCACGACCCACTCACCGAATTGAATGCATTTCTCGCCTACAGCCTCAGCCTTGAAGAGGATTCTGTCGAACGCCTTGAAGAAATGGCCGACATGATGGCCGTTCACCATCAGAACGATATCGAGCACCTGTTTCGGCAGCTGGCGGAATACAGTAAAAAACACGCCGATGAGGTTATGGCAATTTGTGGAAACACTGAACTGCCTGTACTTAAACCCTGGGATTTTATCTGGCCAGGCGCCGAGCCACCGGAAACCTGCGACTATGCCTCCGCCGTCTACGGCATGACAACACGGCAAGCGCTGACGAACATGCTGATGCTGGAACGCAATACTGCCAGCTTTTATCAGGAAATCGCCGAGCGCAGTCCCAATGGGGATATTGCCAAACTGGCGCAAGAATTTGCCAACGAAGAAATTGGTCACGCCAGCGCCATTGAGGAGTGGCTGCAGCGTATTCCAGACAGTGACAACTCCCATCGAGATATGGATCCACCCACAGAGCCAGACTCATAAAGTCCTGGCGAAAATAGCTAAGCGTAACTTCCTAGACGTTAGGCAGACCTGCAAGTTCTTTTCGAACATGCTGTCTAAACTTAAGCGGCGACATGCCAACGTCCTTGGTGAAATATCTTGTCAAATGTCCCTGATGAGAGAAACCGCACTCATCCGCTATAGAGGCTACATCCACATCGGTTTCCGCCAACAACTGCTTTGCTTTTCTTATTCGCAGCATTAACAAAAATTGATGGGGTGGTATGCCGACATCCTCTTTAAATTTTTTGGTGAGATATGAAGGGGAAACCCTCAGCTCCCTGGCAATATCCTCTATATAAATATTGGTATTCAAACCAAAGTTCAAACGCTGCAACGTATAATCAATAAAATAAGCCCGTGTATTTTTCTTTGTCAGCAACTTACTGGATTTTTTATCGAGGTAATTCAATATATACATTTCCAGAATGCGGAAGACCGAATTCAAATATTCCTCGGTGATAAAGCCGTGATTGGTGTCAATCGGAATATCCAGGAGATGCTGACAAGTTGAATAAATAAACGAGTCTGAAAACGAGTTTATGCGATTATTCATGACATCCTGGGCACCAATTCTGGCGTAGAGATTGTTGAGAAAGTGGCAAACCTGAGAATTTTCAAAGGTAATCACCGCGATATCCACCTGTCCATGTATAGACCAGCGCTGATCTATCATGCTTGGCACGATAATAATATCGCCGGGAATAACATAATCATGAGTCAACGCCTGACCATTAACCACACGACGAATTTTGGCATGTCCCGATAGCTTCAACGCCAATATGGGATACTCTAGTTCGCCCGTATTGTATTCAGTTAAAAATGAGCTCCATCTTTGGATTGTACAATTTGAGACACCTTTTCCCATCAGGTAATCGACGGCATCACTGCCGTGCACTCGATTCATAATTTCGCATTGCTCAAAAATTGACATAAAAGTGCCCCCTGTTAAACACCGGATTGCCGCATCTGCGCTGGAGAAAGTATCGGCAAAAACTGCCACCGTCAAGAATATGCAAAAAATAATTACAACCTGTGAAATATCTTGCGACGAAAAATAGCTATCTTGATGCTCGATAATAAAAGCGAACTGTTGCTTTTTATATTACATATCCATTGCTTATAACCAATCAACACATCAAAAACGAATAGTTGCATCAAACGATATAAAAACATTGGAGAACAATATGATATCGCCAAAAATTAAACCCTTAGGATTACTCGCGGCAACAGCAAGTATTACATCACTGATGTCAATCTCTGCCGTTGCGCAAATTCAAGAAGTCGTTGTAACCGCTCAAAAAAGATAGGAAAGCCTAAGCGATGTGGGCATGACCATCACGGCGCTTTCGGCTGAGACGATCTCGGAAAAAGGACTCAGCTCCCTGGAAGATTTTGCCAACCAGGTTCCTGGTCTGGTCTACTCTCCGAGTACGACCAACACACCCATATTCACATTGAGAGGGGTCGGCTTCAACGAAAGCTCTCTGGGGGTTTATCCTGCCACCAGCTTATATTTGGACGAAGCCCCGCTCCCCTTCCCTGTCATGGCAAGCCACACAGGGTTTGATCTCGAACGGGTTGAAGTTCTCAAAGGGCCTCAGGGCACCCTGTTCGGCCAAAACTCCACGGGTGGCGCGATCAACTTTATCGCGGCAAAACCTACCGAGGACTTTCAGGCAGGCGGCGACCTGAGCTATGGGCGTTTTGATCGTGTCGAAATGAATGGCTTTGTCAGCGGCGCCCTGACTGATTCCCTTAATGGCAGGCTCGCTGTCACTGGCGCTAATGCAGATGACTGGCAAAGAAGCATTACCAGAAACGACGAAAATGGCGAGGAACAGTATTACGCCGCACGTTTGCTGCTGGATTACCAGCCATCCGACAGGGTCAATCTCCAGTTCAATTTCAACACCTGGAGAGACAAGAGCGATCCCCAGGCACAGCAACTGATTGCTGTGGTGCCCGGCGTTCCAGCTTACACCACTGAATCGCAAATGAATGCGCCCTTTATCGCCGGCGAAGCTCGGGACGCTGACTGGTCAACCGGGCGTTTTGCGCCCCGAGCCGACAGGGAGTTTTATCAGGCCGTGGTTCGAGCCGATATCGAACTGGACAACGACTTGACCCTGACCACACTGATCAGTTATAGCGATTTTGAGCAAGACCAGGCCACTGATGGCGATGGCGCTGCGAACGTATTTTTTGACCTGGATAAAAATATTGGTGACATTGACAGTCTCAATACGGAAATCCGCCTGGCCAATTCATCCGACGATCGATTGACCTGGATGATTGGCGCCAACTACGAGCAGAGCGACACTTTCGAAGATCAGGTGGTTAGGTATATAGAAGCATCAAACAACAATCCTGCCAACCTGGATATCAATTCCAGCGGCGTCACCATGGGTCAGGACGTTGAAAATTATGCGTTTTTTGCCAATACGGAATATGACCTGACATCGGCGTTAACCCTGAAAGCAGGCGCGCGCTACACAAAATCCGAGATTGATGGAGAAACCTGTTCCTATGCCAGCGACGATGGCAAAGTGGCCGACCTTTTCAATCTTTTGGGCGGAATTTTCGGCACTGTTCCCTTTGACCCCATCGGTGGTTATCCCGACTGCTTTACGCTGAACTACGATGGCGTTCCTGGGGAGCTTTTCCAGGGCACCCTGGATGAAGACAACACGTCGTGGCGGGTTGGTCTCGATTACGCCTTGGGTGAAGATACATTACTTTACGGCAACGTATCCAAAGGCTATAAAACAGGGAGTTTTCCGGTTCTCTCTGCGTCAGGATTCAGTGCTTTAGAGCCTGTAGTCCAGGAATCTGTTCTCGCCTATGAATTGGGTATGAAAACCTTGTTTGCAGACGGCAAAGTGCAACTGGAAGCAGCCACTTTCTTCTACGATTACCAAGACAAACAAGTGAGGGGCAAGCTGGCAGTTCCTGTGTTTGGCATTATCGACGCCTTGGTCAATGTGCCTGAATCAGAAATTTTTGGCGCTGAAATGAATGTAGTGTTTGCGCCAACGGATGAGCTGACATTGTCAGCAGCTGTTACCTATCTCGATTCGGAAGTAAAAGAGTACACCGGCACCAATCTTGTTGGCGAAACCAATGATTTCAGTGGTGACGCAATCCCCTTTACACCTGAGTGGACCTATAGCGCCAACATTGACTATCGCACCCCCGTTGCCAGTGGCGGCGAAGTCTTTTTTGGCGCAGGCATCACCGGGCAATCAGATTCGGATGCGGCTTTTGGCGCGGGAAGAATACAAATTCCAGACACTGCCGTGAACAGAACTCTTGTTGAATACCCCTATAAAATAGACGATAATTTTACCGAAGATGCCAGAGTAGGCTATGAGACGGCGGATCAAAAATGGAAGTTTATGCTGTTTGGCAAAAACATAACTGACGAATACTATTGGCCTAATGTTATCGCCGGCAATGAAAGTATCGCCAGATTTGCTGGCAGACCTGTCACCTACGGTATAAAAATAGGTTACACATACTAAAGACGTCATTCCCAGCCATAACCGTTACCCTCGCCAGAGGCCGAGGGTGACGCAATATTTGAACGTCGCCATTTCTCAGAAACTGAAATGCCAACGACAACAACTATTTTGTCTTCACAGAAAACAGGAAAAATTCCATGATTAAAGAAGAGGATATAAAGTATCACACCCCAGACCCTACTCCTTACGACTGGGCAGAAACGGCCTATTTTAACTTTTACATCCCCGAAAAAAACATACTTGGCCTGGTTTATCTTGTTCACCGCCAGGGCATAGGAGCGACAATTTCGGATATTCAGATCGTTGATCGCTGGTCTACACGGATAGATGACACAGCCTATGTCAATGCCAGCAACCACAACCCTGTTGTCGACAAAGCGGAGAAATTTTCCCTGCCAAACGGCTTGAGCTTTGAAGCAAAATCACTGCGCGACTACAAAATCT
>JBFXIU010000095.1:0-12613 GCA_050175615.1 Porticoccaceae bacterium
CACCAGTTGACCGCGCTGGTTTTTTTGTACACCAGACCCTTTTCGTAGAGACGGGTGAAAAACCATTGTTCCCAGCGATAGTACTCGGACTGGCAGGTGGCCAACTCGCGGCTCCAGTCGTAGCCAAAGCCCAGGGACTTGAGCTGGGTTTTCATATAGTCGATATTGCTGTAGGTCCAGGCAGCCGGGGCGGTGTTGTTTTTAATGGCGGCATTTTCCGCGGGCAATCCAAAGGCATCCCAGCCCATGGGCTGAAGGACATTTTTGCCCTGCATGCGCTGAAAGCGGCTGATGACATCGGCAATGCTGTAGTTGCGCACATGCCCCATATGGAGCTTGCCACTGGGGTAGGGGAACATCGCCAGGCAGTAGTATTTTTCCTTGCCGGGTTGCTCCGTTACCTTGAAACTCTGGTTGCTTTGCCAGAATTGCTGAACGTCTTTCTCGATGATATCGGGATGGTAGTGCTCTTCCATTGGGTATTTTCTGTCAGGCCTGAATCAAAGGCGGGAATTATAGGGGAAACGCGCCTGAAGTGACATGATAGATCGATGCCGGGACGGGCTTTACGCCTGTCCCGGCTATGGAATTAACCCATAGGGCTGACGCCAAACAGTGGCTTGTGAAGATAAAAAGCGAAAACCAGCCACAGGGCGACCCCTATAAGCACCGCCAGGGCGTCCCAGCGCAGGCTGGTAACCGGCGCTGGCAGGTTTGCAGCTTTGTCCCGGCGTCGAGCGCTGCGAAAGGCGATCATCGACCAGACAAGAAAACTGCCGAACAGTACCAGATCCGCCAGAGTGCCGTTGGCAATAAGGTGGGCGCCCGCCCAGAGTTTGGTGCCGGCAATCAGCGGGTGGCCGACCTTGGCGCGGATGGCGCTGCCGGGAATATGGGAAGAGCCCGCCAGAATCAACGCGGGAAGCATCAGCAGGCCAACCAGGTGGCGAGCCCAGAGCGGCGGCTGCCACAGCCAAACCGGGTCGAGTCTGGACTGGCCATAGCCCCAGATAATCAAAACAAAGCCGACCAGGGAAACCAGGGCGAAAAGCCCTTTCCAGGGCAACAGGCCGAGCTTGGTGATCATTTGACTGCGCCAGCCATCGGCAAAGGCGCGGATGAAATGGGCGCCTAAAAAAAGCAGTAAACCCAGAATCAGATAGGACATGGCAAAGGTTCTCTTATTGTTGTTTAACGTTCTTCTGACTTGTACAGGCCGAGGTTGCGGTTTTGTGTGCCCGTATGAAGCCAGCGACTTGCAGGATTTTCATTATTGCCGCGCTTGAGCGTTGTCTTCGACACGGCCGGGAATCCAGTTTTTCAAGGGGTCGAAATTCCTGGATCCCCGCCTGCCAGTGGATGACGCGCTGACACCGGCAGTATTTGTCTAAAAATCAAATAGCTCGCCCAGCAGGCCTCCTTTTTTCTTTTTGTGGTAACCCTGGCTGCTGGAGTCTCTGGATGGCTCGCGATATTCCGTTCTCGTCTGGGGTGGCGGAGTGGCAACCGCGCTGCGCTCAATGATTTTGTCCAACTCGCCACGGTCCAGCCAGACCCCCCGACATTTTGGACAATAGTCGATTTCTATTCCCTGGCGGTCGCTCATTACCAAATTCTCATCGGGGCATATTGGGCATTTCATTTTTTACTCCTCAAATAGTTCTATATTTTTTGATTTATCTAAACCCTAATAGACAGACGGGTCGATAAACCACCAGCCCCGTAATCACGGGCAATTAAGGAAACTCTGAATAATTCTGTTTTCGTCACTCCCGCGCAGGCGGGAGTCCAGAAAAATCAAGCGATTATAGATTCCCGCCTGCGCGCACTACTGTCCGGAATATTTCACGCCGTCATTCCTGCGTAGGAACGTCACCCTCGACCTGATCGGGGGCAGGAATCCTTAATCGAAACCAACTGAACACCGGGACATATGTGTGCAGTAGCCCAATAAAGCGGTAAATCAGCTGATTTTTCAACAATGTTAGCAGCCCTGAGAAACTACCCTGAAAATCTTCCTAGGTTCCTGCCTACGCAGGAACGACAGCTTTCATTTAAGTCTCGAGGCGCTCAGAACCATTCAACCTCCTTACTATTTCAGGCTTAAGGAAAGCAGCCTCTATTTATTCCGGACAGTAATGCGCCTGCGCGGGAATGACATAAAAACTGCAGCCATTATTCCCGGCAAAGCTGTTCAATGGCAACCACTTCCTGGCAGTTTTGAGTGTGCCGCCAGCGGATATTGAGGTCAAACAGCGCCATACCGTAGATTCGTTGCGGTTCCTGAAGGGCTCCCAGCTGATAGGCCGGCTGGGGCTGTTGCGCCAATACCTGGACAATCAGTTGCTCCAGCTGGGGGTAGCGGTCGGCCAGCCTGTTGATTTGGCGGCGGCTGTCATCAGTGAAACGGACATCGAGGGTGCCAAAATCCAGGCTATCAGTAAACCCACCGGAGGCGCTGGCAATGGCGTCGGCATAGGGGATATAGGGCTTGATATCGACAATGGGCGTGCCGTCAACCAGATCGACGCCGCTTAGGTGCAGCAGCCACTGGCCATTGCGGTTTTCGATACCCTCATTGCGAACAGCGGACAAGCCGATGGGGTTGGGGCGAAATGGACTTCTGGTGGCGAATACCCCCAGACGTCGGTTGCCCCCCAGGCGCGGTGGCCGCACCGTGGGTCTCCAGCCCTGATCCGCGATCTGGTGAAAAATAAACAGCAGCCACAGATGGGAAAAATCTTCGAGGCCGCGGAGAATTTCCTTCCGGTTGCACTCTCCCTGTAAGTGCAGTTCTGCCCGCGCCGCGGTGACCAGACCGGGCTGGCGGGGAACGGCAAACTTTTCCTTGTACGGCGAGTGCAGGATGCCAACGGTGCGCAGTGCCAGGGTCTGGTCAGCTTCCACGGTGATGACTGCGTTCTGTGGCTGTTTCAATCAGCGCCTGGGTTTTTTCTTGGCATTTTTTTCCAGGAGCTCATAGAGTTCGACAAACTGCTGGGTGAGCGGGTGACTGGGGGCAAAGTGAATCAGGGGTTTGCTCTCGCTGTGGGACTCGCGCATTTTCACCGAGGCGCTCAGTTGCACTGGCAGGATGGGGTGTTTTTCCGCCTTGAGCTCTTCGATGATCTGGGTGGGCAGGTTTGCCCTGGGCTGGAACAGGTTGGCGACAATGCCGTCGATCTGGAGATTTTCATTGTGATCCTCGCGAATTTCTTCAAGTACGTCGAGAAGGTTGTAAAGCGCCTGGCGGGAGAAAGCGTCGCAGTCAAAGGGAATCAGGCAGCGATCGGCGCAAATCAGTGCGGAATTGGTGTAAAAATTCAGGGCTGGCGCCGTATCTATATAGAATTCGTCGAAATCCTCCTCCAGTTTGTCGAGCAGATCCCGCAGCTTGTAAATCTTGTGTTTGGCTTCCAGCTTGGTTTGAAGATCGCTGAGCTCGGGGCTTGAAGGGATCACAAAAAGGTTGTCAAACTCGGTCTCGTAGGAGTACTCGATAGCCTCGTTGCGATTTTTGCGCAGTTTCAGGGCATCTTCAAAGTAATGACCGATACTGGTTTCGAGGTTTTCCGGGGTGGTGCCCAGCAGGTAATGGGTGCTGTTGGCCTGGGGGTCGAGATCCACCACCAGCACCCGTTTGCCGCGACTGGCGGCAATGGCGGCGAGGTTACAGGTGATACTGGATTTGCCGACGCCACCTTTCTGATTAAAGACAACTCTGCGCATTTGACTCTCCTGATGGTTTCACTGCCCCCGCCGTTTCCCTCGCGCGGGGTGATCAACGGGGTTTCGCTGGACTGGTTGGGTAGAGGGGCGGCAGGGATTGCTGCGCGGCGCCACTTTTTGTACGCTGCCGGCGAATGTTTTTGAGGACATCGAGAATTGCTTCTCTGTCCACTGCCGCCGACGAGTGCTTACCATACAAAGAATTGTCCATGTTGGTAAAGAGGTTGTTCAACTCTTTGTTGGCGCAGAGAGTTTTTATGTCGTCCAGGGTATGAATTTGCGCCTCTGGCCAGTACAGCCGCGCCCAGTGCAGAATGTGCTGTCGCAGTGCGCTCAGGTTTGCGCCATCGTTGGCGAGGAGTTTTTTGAAAGCGGCTTTTTCCCGTGCCTCTGCAGCTTGTGGTTCAGCTTCAGTGCCTGCGCTGTGGCGTGCCGGCGGCGGGCGCCTGCGCCACAAAAACGCGAGAATAGCCACAGCAATAACCAGCACCAGGTTGGTCGCCGCGGAGGCGAGGAGCAGGGGGTTGTCACTCAGCCCTGTGGCGGTGGATTTTGAGGGTATTGCTCCACCTGCATTGTTTGTATCTTTCTCGGTGTCATCCTCAGACTGGCTATTTCCCGGCTCCAGAGTATCCGCATTGGCAGCGGGGGACACGGTGACGGTAAGCGCATCCAGTTTGGTTGTGCGAAAGGTTTCCGCTTCTGTATCCCACCAGCGCACCTGAATAGCGGGCAGGGTCAGAGTGCCTGGCGCTGTGGGCACAATGGCGACAGATTCTGTGCGGGCTCCCAAAACGCCGGACTCAGACAGGGTTTCACTGATATCGGGCTGGTCCGGGTAGGTTTTATAGCCCTGACCCTCTTGAATATTGAGGGGCGGCAACTGTGCGCCGGTAAGCCCCTGCGCGCTAAGGGTGACGGATCGGGTTATGGGTTCCCCCAGGGTGAGGTTGTCGGGTTTGCTGCTCCAGCGCTGGCTGATGCTGAGCCCTTTGCTGGGAATCCAGTCGCCGCCAGCGGCAGTGTCGGGCATGGCGAGCACGTTGAGGGTTTTGGTGTCGGATTTCAGCCGCACGGGTTTGCCGCGGCCGCCAAACAGGGAGCGCCCGGCAAAGGGGTCGTTGCGATCCGGCACCACGCCATTAATCGTCAGCGCGGGAATTTCCAGGGTGCCCGGTTGTTCGGGGAAGATGGCGTATTTCATTTCAACGACAATATATTCTCTGCCGTTGAGGGTTTTCTGGTACTGAGCGTCATGCACCTTGATGACTCGGGCGCCGGGAATTTCGAGGTCGCTGATGTCGACACTGCTCATCATCACCGCCGTGTTCAGGCGCAGCGTGAGAATTACCTGGCTTTGCACATAGGTGCTGTCCTTCTCCAACTCTGTTTCGATAAAAATGGGTTGGGAATTGTCCCTGGCGGCTTGCGCCTCGGTGACTTCGATGGCTATGGCATTGCTGACCTCGCCCTTGAAATGCAGTGCCGGAATTTGCAACTGGCCGCTGCGTTTTGGCATCAGGGCAAGCACCCATTCGGTGGTTGAGCTGTTGTCGCCAAAGCCAAAGGACAGTTGGCTCTGTTGCTGGCGGGAGAGAATATCAAAATCCTTTTCCAGGCCGGAAAAATCCGGGGCGCCCATGGCCTGCCCCTGGTAGGTGAGAGTGAGGGTAAGGGATTCATTGACCGGAAGGCGGGTGCGATCGGTTTTTGCCAACAGTTGCGCTGCCTGAACAGTTGCGGTCAGCAGGCACAGGGCGACTACCCACAGCAGAGCCTGGAGAAAAGAAGGGTGACCGGGTAAAGCGCGCATTACCAGCGTTCCTCAGTGTAGTTTCCTGGGGGCAGGCGCGGATTGCCGCCCTCTTGGCGAAAGCGCTGACGCGCCTCGTAGTCAAATTTATTGCGCAGCAGGCCACCTGGATCATCGGGTACACGGCGCAGCCACTGTTCGGCATTTTGGCGTTCGGTGTCGCTCATACCGTTGTCGCTGACCGCTGCCTTGCCATCGCCATTATCCTTGTCGCTGTCCTGTGGCGACAGCGGAGTCCGATTGGCGTCATCGCTCTCGGTGTTATTCGAGTTTTCGCGTGGTTGCGGCTGTTCGCCTGAGGCTTCAGATCGATCTAAGTCCTCAGTTCCTTGTTGATTGCGATCCTGTTTGTCTCTCGGTTGGCCGCTGTTTTGATTTTCGCTGCCTTCGGATTGGCTTTGCTGAGAATTGTTTTGTTGACCGCTGTTCTGCTCACTGGCGTCTTGTTGGCTTTCGCGTTGGTTTTGTTGATCGTCGTTGCCGCTATTCTGTTGCGGTGACTCTTGCTGTGGTTTCGGGTTTTCCCCGGAATCCCCTTGCTGGCGGTCTTTGTCCTGATGCTGTTGTTGATTTTGTAGGGATTCAACCAGTTTTTTGTTGTAGGCGGCGTCGTCCATACCGGGGTTTATTGCCAATGCCTCTTCGTAGGCTGCGATGGCGTCGTCCAGTTTGCCCTCCCTGGCGAGGGCATTGCCCCTGTTGTAATGGGCGTCGGCGCTTTGCAGCTGGGAAAATATCTTCGCAGCCTGGTCGTTGTTGCCCGCACGGCTGGCGGCGATGCCCTGCCAGGCGGGATCGGTAAATAATTGCTGGGCGCTTTTCGGATCGCCCTGTGCCAAGGCTCTGGCGCCCTGCTGATCCGGGGTCAGCCAGAGGTCGTCCCAGAAATCGGCATGGCTGTCGGGCATATAGCTCAGCGGCAGCAGCGCCAGAGCGACAATCAAGCCCTTGCGAAACATCAAGGCTGCCAAGGGCAGTAACAGCAAAACCAGCCAGAAACCCTGATCTTTCCAGATGTCGAGATTGCGTTCCAGCTCCCGCGCCTGGTTGCCGCTGCGCTCCACGATGGGGGTGAGGAGGGCGCGAATGTCGGCATCCGTGCCCGTAATGCGGTGGTAGACGCCGCCGGCACGCTGGGCAAGTCCTTCCAGTTCATCAGAGCGCAGCTGGGCGATGACAATGCCACCGCCACTGTCGCGGGCAAAACCGTATTCGTTGAGGGGGATGGGTGCGCCTTCATCGGTGCCAACGCCGAGAATGGAGAGCCGGAAATTTGGAAAGTTTCGCAGCCTGGCATGGAGATTTTCCCTTGCGTCAGGTGTCAGTCCGTCGCTGACCAGCAAAATGTCGCCGTCGAGATGGCCGGCATTCATGGCCAGTTCCAGTGCCTTGGCCAGTGCCGCCTCGGGATTGCTGCCCGCAGAAGGCATGATGTTGGGGTGCAGCACCGGCAGCTGGGTAATGATGGTGTTGGTATCGTCGGTGAGCGGGGTAACCACATGGGCGTCACCGGCGAAGGCGATCAATGCCGCAGTGCCTTCCCGGTATTCTTTGAGCAGGTCAATGGTTTTGAGTCTGGCTCTGGTGAGGCGGTCCGGTTTTAAATCTGCGGCCATCATCGATGGGGATAAATCAAAAAGAATGACCAGCGCCTGCTCCTGCTTGTGTACGGGCATGGCGGTTTTGCTCCAGGTGGGACCCGCCAGGGCGATCACCGCGACAATACCTGCGATCAGTACCCAGGGGCGCAGATTGATGGTTGCGCCGCCGCCCTGTTGCAGCAACAGGGGCAGCAACTCCGGGGCGATAATTTTGTTCCACTGGCCAGGGTTTTGACTGTGCCGTTTCAGCAGCCAGGTACAGGCCAGCACGGCAATAAAACCCCATAACCACCAGGGGCGGAGAAAGTGAAACTGGTTGAGAAGGGCGATTATTTCAGTCATCGCCAGACCTCAGTGTGCGCAGGCCGACAATGAGCACAAAACAGCAGAAAGCCACTGCCAATGGCCAGTGAAACAGGGCTTTGGAGGGGCGCAGAATCTCCTCTTCCTGAGCCACAGGCTCGAGGCTGTCGAGGAGGGCGTAAATGGCTTTCAGCTGTTCGGGGTCGCGGGCGCGGAAATATTTGCCGCCCGTGGTTTCGGCGATGGCGGTGAGCATGTCTTCGTCGAGATCGGCTGAGGGGTTAAAGGTGCGGGCACCTAAAAAGGAGCGCCGCACCAGTGCGTCCGCGCCTATGCCGATGGTGTAAATACGAATATGGTGGCTGGCCGCCAGTTCTGCCGCTTTGCGGGGCGGCAGTTCACTGGCGGTGTCGGCGCCGTCGCTGAGCAGAATCAGCACCCTGCTGTTCTCGGGGCGGGATTCGAGACGCTTGATGGCGATGCCGATGGCGTCGCCAATGGCGGTTGCCGGGCCGGCGAAGCCGATTTTGGCTTCCTGCAAAAGTGTGTTCAGAGTCTGGCGGTCAAAGGTGAGGGGCGTTTGCAGATAGGCCTGGCTGCCGAACAGAATCAGTCCCAGCTTGTCGCCGGTGCGGCGTTTGACAAACTCTCCGACCACGTCCTTGACCACGGTCAGTCGCGGGTAGAGCTCGTCGTTGACGAGCATATCTTCCATCTGCATGCTTTCGGAAATATCCACCGCCAGCAGTAAATCCCTGCCGGTGGCGGGAATGGCGATAGGGTCACCAAGCCATTGGGGGCGGGCTGCTGCCAGGGTCAGGGCAATCCACATCAGCGCCATCAATGCCAGGGGAATTCGAGTGGTCGCCGGGCGGGTGGTGGTTGACTCTGCGGCGGCGAGGCGGGCGTAGAATCGCGACAATAACGCCGGGGCGGCAGTTTTCGCTGTGGGTAAGGCCATGCGCATCAGCACAGGTAGTGGCAGCAGGGTCAACATCCACGGCCACGCCAGCTGAAAGGCTTCCGGTACCCAGGGCAAGGTCACTGTAACTGGCTCCGCTGGTGTTTTGTGATCCAACGGTGTACAACCCTGGTCACAATCTGTTGCTGCTGTGGCGAAAGGTTAAGGTCTTTACCGTTGTAGAGCGCTAAAACAATGTGAGCGAAAGATGCTTCGGGCGCTGTGCCATCGGTGTCAGCAAAGGCGGCAGACAGAGCGCCTTTGCTGAATTCATCCAGCTTTTGCAGCAATGTTTCCGCAGACAATCTGTGCCAGGAGGTGTTCGGATTTGCGGTTTTTGCCGTACGCCGCACCAGTTGCAAAACGCTATTGAGGTCGAACGCCTGTCGGCTGTTTTCGGCGTGCAGCAGCGCCAGGGCTGCGCGGCGGTAATCATTGGCGCGGCGCTGCCTGCGCCACCACCACAGAGCTGTAACCGCAAGCGCCACTATCAAAAATGACAGCAACCACCAGCCGGGGGCGGGAGGCCAAAATCCCGGAGGTGGCGGCAGGTGCATGTCTCTGAGTTGGTCGAGGGGATTTGTAGGGTTCATCGTCCCCTCCGACCTCGGTGGTGGCTGTTGCGACTACTGTAGTGCTTCATCAGTTCCGGCAAAACCGGGTCTTTGGTTGAAAAACTCATCAGACCAGCGCCGATGCGGGTACTGACAGCCTCCAGCAACTGTTGCTGGCGCAACTGGGTGTTGTGGAAATGGGCGCGGATTTTGCTGTCTCCGGTATGGAGTTGTTGCTGGTTGACGCCGTCGCTGACGCGGTAAATTCCTGGCGGTGGCAGCGCCGTTTCCAGGGGGTCGCGGACACAGGCAAGGCTCAGGTCGCAGTGGCGTACCAGCTGGAAAAGCTGTTTTTCGCCCTCGTGATCGAGGCCGTGGAAATCGCTGATAATCACCACCGAGGTGCCTGGTGACACGGCGCGGCGAATATCTTCAAACACCTGGGTGAGTGAGAGTTTGTCATCGCCAAAATCAAGGAGTTCTTCACAGGCGGCGCTGAGGCTGTGAATAAACTGAAGCACATTGTGGTGGCTGCGGCGGCTGCGCAAATCCCGCTGTTGTTCGGGGCTGAAAATCATGCCTCCGATCCGGTCATTTGCCCGCAAGCCCGCCCAGGCAAGGGTGGTGGCAATTTCTGCGGCCACCAGGGATTTCAGCCTGCGGCTGCCAAAAAACATCGAGCTGCGCAAATCCACGGCGATGACCACCGGTCGTTCCCGCTCCTCGCGAAACACTTTGGTGTGGGTTTTGGTGGTGCGCGCGGTGACCCGCCAGTCGATGGTGCGAATGTCGTCGCCGGGCTGGTAGGGGCGAACCTCGTCAAAATCCATGCCCCTGCCGCGAAAGCGGGATCTGTAATTGCCCGCAGTGGCGGCCATGGCCTGGCGCCTGGGAAACAGGGACAGTTGCCGGGCACCGTGGCGCAGGGCGACCAGGGCAGCGATGTCGGGCACGGCAATGCCGAAAAGGCCCTCCTCCTTTTTTGGGCTTGTCTTTCGCGCTGAAGGCGAGGTTTTCAATGCTGAGGTACTGGCCAGGGTTTTGTTCATGTGGCTCTTCGCTGATACACGCAGAGTTTAGGCAGAGGCAACAGCGTTGAGCAGGCTGTCGATCACCGTATTGGGCGTTACGCCACTGGCTTCGGCTTCAAAACTGAGAATAATGCGATGGCGAAGCACATCGTGGCTGACCGCGCGAATGTCGTCGGGGGTGACAAAGTCGCGGCCATCCAGCCAGGCGTGAGCCCGGCTGCAGCGATCGAGCGCCAGGGTGGCGCGGGGACTGGCGCCAAACTCCAGCCACTGGGGCAGGTTGCTGTCGTAGGCGCTTGGATTGCGGGTCGCCAGCACCAGTTGCACCAGATACTCTTCGACAGCATCGGTCATGTGCAGCTGCATAATGGCTTTGCGGGCGCTAAAAATATCCGCCTGACTGAGTACAGCCGGTGGTGGCAGGGTTGTATCGAACGATTCCTCCCGGGACAGGCGGAGAATGCGTTTTTCGCTTTCAGCACCGGGGTAATCGACAAGCACATGCATTAAAAAGCGATCGAGCTGGGCTTCCGGAAGGGGGTAGGTGCCCTCCTGCTCGATGGGGTTTTGAGTGGCCATCACCATAAATAAATCGGGAAGGGCATAGGAGGATGAGCCTATGCTGACCTGTTGTTCCGCCATGGCTTCCAGTAACGCAGACTGAACCTTGGCCGGCGCCCGGTTGATCTCATCCGCCAACAGCAGGTTGTGAAAAATGGGGCCGCGCTGAAATACAAAGGAGCTGTCCTGGGGGCGATACATATCGCTGCCGGTAATATCGGCGGGGAGCAAATCCGGGGTGAATTGAATGCGATGAAAATCCCCTTCAATGGCTGACGCCAGGGTTTTGATCGCTTTGGTTTTGGCAAGTCCGGGCGCGCCTTCCACCAGCAGGTGGCCGCCCACCAGCAG
The DNA here is from genome assembly GCA_050175615.1 of Porticoccaceae bacterium. Lineage (GTDB taxonomy): Bacteria > Pseudomonadota > Gammaproteobacteria > Pseudomonadales > Porticoccaceae > CAYXXZ01. The sequence goes on from JBFXIU010000095.1 coordinate 10,905, forward strand.
TGCGATCAACAGGCGTTGAGTGAGATGACTCTGGCCGATGATATGGCTGTCGAGATACTGGTGTAACTGAATAAACGCTTGTTGTTCCTGCATATCGCTGAATATTTCCTTTAGCCTATTTTCTGTGTGATTTTCGCGTTGCGCTGGCTGTGGATGCCGGATTGGTTAATAGTGCCTGTTTACTTTGATGTTGTCCCATGCCGAAAGAACCCAGCCGCGGTAAGCTGCATTCGGTATCGCCTGCAGTTCGGGAAGTCAAAATCCAATTCAAGGAACAGCATTAAGGTGGTTATGACCGCGGAAATGACCAATATATCCATGTCGCTATGGGATTGTTGTTTTCATATCATGGTGGCAATGACGAAAAATTAAAGGGCAGTGTAACCTTGTTAGGCACTCTATTTCCAAACAGATAATGGCGGATTTTAATTTTGCTCGCCGCAAAGAGCGGGGCTGAGTGATGACTCTGTTGAGGGTTTTAAGTATCCTAACGCCCACATTTTGATGGACTTTGACATCCCATGTACTCGTCGCTGCGCAATCTGCTGTTCTGCTTTCCCGCCGAAACCGCCCATGAACTCAGTTTGGATATGCTTGGCGCCAGCGAACGCCTGGGGTTGATGAAGCTGTTTGCCGCCGAAGTGGCTGATAAGCCCGTGGAGGTTATGGGACTCAAATTTGCCAACCCGCTGGGGTTGTCGGCAGGACTTGATAAAAATGGCGACTGCTTCAATGCCTTGGGCGCCCTCGGCTTTGGTTTTGTCGAAGTGGGGACAGTGACGCCCAGGCCGCAACCGGGCAATGCCAAACCGCGAATTTTTCGTTTGCCGGAGGCAGACGCCATTATCAATCGCATGGGCTTTAATAATCTCGGCATCGACCATCTGATCGCCAACGTCAGGCGTCGTCGTTATCGGGGTGTGCTGGGCATCAATATTGGCAAAAATTTCGACACCCCGGTTGACCGGGCGCTGGATGACTATCTGATCGGCCTCGAAAAAGCCTACCCTTACGCCGACTACATCACTATCAATATTTCATCTCCCAATACCCCCGGACTGCGGACGTTGCAGTTTGGCGACAGCCTCAAAGCCCTGCTGAAGCCTGTAAAAATTCGGCAGCAACAGCTGGCCGACGCCGATGGCCGCTATGTGCCCCTGGCTGTAAAAATTGCTCCGGATATGAGCGACGCTGAAATTCGCGAAACGGCAAAAACGTTGTTATCTGCCGAAGTCGATGGCGTCATTGCCACCAATACAACCCTGAGTCGGGACGGTGTCGAGGGTCTTAAATACGCTGATGAGACGGGTGGGCTGAGCGGTGCGCCGGTGCGGGAAAAATCCACCCATGTTATACGGGTGCTGGCGGATGCGCTGGAAAACCAATTGCCCATCATCGGCGTCGGCGGTATCGACAGCGCGGATGCTGCGCGGGAAAAAATTCAGGCTGGGGCAACGTTGTTACAGATCTATACAAGCTTTATCTATAAAGGCCCGCGATTGATCCGCGATATTGTCGACGCTCTTTGACTCTCGGTAGTATCTCGGCGGGTACTTCTCTTTTGTAGCGCCGCGTTTTGGCGCTCTCCAATCGAATCGGTAACCCTTTTCTATCCTCAGCGGTATTGGGCAGCATCAGCTCAGCTGCTTAAACCACCGATCACCCAGCCGCCAAAGTGGCCAGTAATCTGGCCGAAAAAATCTCTTTAT
>JBFXIU010000096.1:0-12470 GCA_050175615.1 Porticoccaceae bacterium
AGAGAAGCGGCCAGTTTGACTGCGATCTGGTGGAGCTATTTATTCAGTGCCTGGGCTTCTACCCAGTGGGAACGCTGGTGTTGTGCAGCACCGACGAGGTAGGCTTGGTGATTGCGCAGAATCCCGGAAAACGGCTGCGCCCCAAATTGCTATTACTGCTCGATAAGAAAAAAAATCCCTACCCGATACCAAAAATCGTGGATCTGTCGAAATACAATCAGGGCGAGGCAATTGACGTCAGCAAGATAATTGATGCCCGTGATTATGACATTGAGGTGACCAATTACCTGAAGGACATCTCCTGGGCCGGCGAATAGGCGGCCGGAGGAGCCACAAGCGCCGGATTTGGTCTGAACTAACCCACATAAGCCATGCCAGCAGCCTAACCCGACTTTCCCCTGCTGGTGCAATTTCCGATTTAATGCTCTACCTTGACCAAGGTTTTGCCCCGGTTATTGCCCTTGTATAAATCCGCCAAAGCGTCTGGGGCGTTATTCAAGCCCTCTCTGACATCCTCCTGATAGCTAATGTCGCCATTTTTCAAGAGTTGAGCAAGTGCGGCGATAATTTTCGGCCATTTGGGCAGACAGTCAAATACAACAAACCCCTGCTGCAATAGCCTTTTGGTGAGAATATAGCGTTCTCGGCGGGGAGCCAAGGGTACAGAATTCCATGAGGGAACCGCTGAGGTTCCGCATTGGATGACCCGCCCGTTTAAATTCATTAGCGGAAAAACGCTGTCGGCAATCTCTCCGCCAGTATTATCAAAAAAAATATCAATGCCCTGCCCTGCGGCCTGCGCCACCGCATCCGTCAAAGAATCGGTGGCTTTATAATTAATTGCCACGTCGTAGCCAAAATCGTTGACAGATTGCGCCACCTTGGCATCGGATCCGGTTAGGCCGATAACCCGACAACCTGCCAAGCGCGCGAGTTGACCAACGAGACTTCCCACCCCGCCCGCCGCAGTAGACACCAGGATAGTCTCGCCCTTTTGTGGACGACCGATTTCGGTTAATGCTTCATAGGCGGTAATGCCATTGATACCAAGAACGCCGAGAGAGGCAGATAGCGACCCCTCAGAGGGCAAAACTTTTCGCAACACCTGCTGCGGTAAGATTCCAGCAAATTGCTGCCAACCAAACCACCCTGTAACCTTCTCTCCAGGTTTATATTCGGGGTTGTTTGACGCAATCACTTCACCGACAGCCAAGGATCGCATCACCGCACCAATTTCAACCGGCGGCAGATAATTATTGAAATCACAGATCCAGCCGCGCATGGCTGGATCTATCGACAAATAGCGATTCTGAACAATCAGGCCATTATCCGGCAGGCGCGGGTAATCCGCCTCCACCAAGGAAAAATGCTCTGGTGCTGGAATATTGTCAGGACGCGCTATCAGCAGTATCTGCTTATTGATCATTGCGTTACTCCAGGGGCAACTGCCCACAATTTATAACCTTGACGCCCCTTCAGTTTCAGCCCCCGGCTCACGCTTGCCCAGCGCCTCTTTTGCTCCGGCGCGAATATACATATAGAGATTGCCTACTTCATCATCCGTAATTTCGGAAAATCTTGGCATACCGTATCTGGCGGCGGCATCGCTTCTCAAAAAGGCGCCAAGGCTGTCTTTTGATAGCGCAATGACCGAGCCGCGCAAATCAGGTGCTTGTGCGCCCACGCTCCTCAAATTGATGCCATGACACATGGAACAGCCCTTTTCACCAAAAGTTGCCGCGCCGGCGGCCACCGCACCCTCATCAATAACGAGCATATCGTCGTCAACAAAAACTTGTCTGGACGCATTTTTACTGGGTTCAGGCAAATCGACATTGCCACCCAGGGCAAAGGTTAACAACCGTCGCGGCTCGCCGTATTTCCAGTAAGTTTTGTTGAAATTGCCGGTGGCTGCAGATGAGCCACCATAACCTACAAGAAGAGAGATATATTGCTTTCCAGCGACACTGTAGGTGATAGGCGCGGAAATAATTCCCTGGTCGGCATTGAAATGCCACAGTTTTGCGCCGGTTTCTGCATTGAAAATTTCAAAGACACCTTCTTCTGTACCTTGCAACACCAAATTACCGGCAGTGGAAATCACTCCGCCATTCCACATGCTATTTCTCTGCACCTCCCAGCGAAGCTGTTGCCTGACGGGATCCCAGGCCAATAGCTTGCCCTTACCATCCTGCTCATCCTCAATGACAAAATTGAGGGAAACGCCGCCAATCAGCTGATCGGGGTTAACTTTCAGATGGGTGCCCGCCTGCATATAGGGAATATAGGAAAGCCCTGTCTTTGGACTATAAGACATCGCCTGCCAGTTGTGGCCACCCAGGGCTCCCGGCCACACAGTCATTTCGCCATTTTCAAAACGGATGTTAGGCGCCTCTACCGGTCGGCCGGTTTCCAAATCAATGCGCTCTGCCCAGGTCACCTTGCCTGTTTTTTCAGCGGAAATCAGCTTTCCTGTTTCCCTGTCGATAACATAAAAAAAACCATTCGTTGGCGCCTGCATCAACACATGACGGATTTCGCCATCAATTTCCAAATCGGCCAACAATATGTCGGCTGTGGCTTTATAGTCCCAGGCTTCCCTCGGGTTCACCTGATAATGCCAGACATACTTTCCCGTATCCGGCTCAAGAGCCACAATGGAAACCAGAAAGAGATTGTCTCCGTTGCCTGGGCTGCGAACATTGGGGTTGTAGGGGCCTGAGTTACCTGTGCCTATGTAAATTCTGTCCAGTTTTTCATCGTAAGTGATGCCGTGCCAAACCGTGCCGCCAGTACCTGTTTTCCAGTATTCCCCCGCCCAGGTTTTTGCCGCCATCTCCATGGTCGGATCGCCAGCGTTCTCTTCAGGGCTGCCGGGAACCGTATAAAAGCGCCAAAGCTGTTTGCCGGTTTTAAGATCAAAAGCCGTAACAAAGCCACGATTACCCCAGTCGGCGCCACCGTTGCCGATCATGACCTTGTCTTTGAATACTCGCGGCACGCCAGCGCTGAAATAATTTTGATCCTTGGGAAAGGTGCGAACACTCCAGACCAGGGTGCCGGTTTTGGCATCCAACGCCTGCAGCCTGCCGTCGTTTGTGGCGACAAGGATTTTGCCATCGCCATAGGCGACGCCCCTGTTGGCTCTAAAAACAGTGCGCAACTGTTCAGGCTCGATGTTTTTCCAGACCTCCGGATCGTGTTGCCAGAGGAGCTTTCCTGTCATCCCATCCACGGCATAGACAACAGAACCGCTGCCAGGAAAATAAAGTACACCATCAATACTGATCGGAGTGGCTTCAAGAGCCGCCCTTTCATCTGGAAGATCCAGATACCAACTCAAACCTAAACGGCCAATGGTATCCACATTAATTTGAGTCAGCGGGCTGAAATGGTTGTCTGAATTATCCTGACCTTTCATCGGCCAGTTATTACCCTTTGGAGTTTCCGCGCTGACCACAGTATTCAAATTGAAAACAGAGAAGGCAAAAACCAGGGCAGCAAAACGTAGGTGTTTAGCGATCATAATTGGAACTCCAGATTATCAGCAGATTTTTCATAATTGACAAAAAGGTCAACAATAAAAAACTGCGACCATTATTATTAACTTGCCACCAATCGACGGCATTTTGTTTTTCATAGCGCTATCCGACAACCATGCCGGCACATTACACGAACATAAAACCATATAATACTGACCATACGGAAAAATAAAAGCCTTTTCAGGAGAATTATGATGACACTTTATTACTACTCGCAGGAGAATTAACTGTATTAAAATTGATCACCACCAGATTCCCGTTTACGGCTTTGCAATCCAGGGTGACAGAGTTCGCCAGATTGCCGGGATTTGAACCAACATAAAATTGCACTACAACACATAAGAAATCACACGAAGGAAGCTGCCACTTGAACACCAAAATACAAAAAAGTCTCCGCGCAATCGATTTGAATCTGTTGCCCATACTGAGGGAGTTGCTTTATACCCAGAATGTATCCAGAGCAGCAGAACGCCTCCACATGACACAACCGGCAGTCAGTGATGCCCTGGCAAGGCTGAGAAGCCAGTATGGGGATGAAATTCTGGCCAGGGCGGGAAGAAATATGGTCATCACACCCTTCGCCAAAACCCTAATAGAACCGCTTGATGAACTGCTTGGCCGTATCGAAAGTTTAACCAACCCCAGCCAGGAAGACGCCACGGCCGATATTGAACGGGATTTTGTTATCGCCACGGGAGATAGCGCTTTAATGGCGCTCGGCAACAATCTTATGAATTATCTAAATGCCTATTTGCCAAAAGTCCATATACAGTTTCTTGACCTGCAACATTTTGATATTAAAAAACTTAAATCCGGCGACGTCGACCTGGCCATCATGCCCCTGGGGTTTGTTGATGAAGGCAAACTAAAACGATCCTTCCTTTATCGCGAAGACTTTGTCTGTATATCAAGAAAAAACCACCCCAGTTTTGACAAAGGCGTCAATATAGAGGCGTTAAAAACATTACCCAAAGTAGGCTTCAGAGCCGACCAGCACAGTCCTTTCAGAGTCAAAGGACCGAAGGAGTGGGATGAACAGCTGCTCATTCCCCAGATGTCGATGCTCCCCTATCTGGTTGAAACTTCAGACGCCATTGCACTCACCCAGCGCCATATGGCGGAAAAATTTGCCCGGCATATGGCCATTGATATTCATGAGTTAAACAATTTTGACTGGTTTGTCGATGTTTATGTATTTTGGGCGACCATTCACGACAACTGTCTGGTACATAGACGCCTGCGCACAATGCTCAAAGAAATGCTTGACAAAACGGTCAATTTTACTAAACAGCACAGCCAGAGCCAATCCTGAAAAATCGCTGACATCAATGCACCGCTAAACCGTACTCCATAAAGCACCAGTCTATAGGTGCGACCTGTACCGGTTATTCGATTTTTTGTTTTAATTTTTGGCAAAAATCCCGTAATCTTCCTTGATGATCAGGAGCCAGGATAGGAAAATCCCAACCCACTAAACATAAGAGAAAATTAATCATGTCCAACCAGTTACAGCCTTTTACTGCCTACAAGCTTCGAAATCATTCACCAATGCAGGCATTTGTAAACGAACTAAATCATAGGTTTTCTTCGTCCTTCAGGAGTGACTTACTGTGTCAATTACATCAACACTGATATCCAGAGCCAGAGAAATTGCTCCGCTGGTGGCAGCAGAAGCTGAAAGTACCGATCGTAACGGTGCAATTTCTGACAAGGTCATAGATGCTTTTTGCGATGCCCAGTTACTGGAAATTCTGGTTCCCAAGCGCTTTGGCGGCCATGAATTAAATTATGAAACCATGGCTCGAGTGGTCTATGAAATCGCCCCCTATTGCACATCCACAGCCTGGGTACTTTCCTTCTATATAGGCCACAATTTTATTCATTCCCTGTTTCCTGAAAAATCCCAGGAAGAGGTATTTGCAAACCGTCCCTATGCGCTGACACCGGGGACCGTCGCACCCAATTTCAGCCTCACTCCAGTGGACGGCGGCTATATCGCCAACGGCAGGAGTTCATGGAATTCCGGTAGTTCGCGATGCGACTGGTTTTTGAACAACGGTCTAATCAAGCAAGAGGGGCAACCTCCAGCAATGCGCTGCTTCTTTGTGCGGGCAGCAGACGCCAAGATTATAAGCAACTGGGATGTCGCCGGCATGAAAGGTACCTCAAGCGGCGACATTGAGCTCAACGAGGTGTTTGTACCCGAATATCATACTGCGGAGACCACGGACTTACTTGGCGGCACGTCTCCTGGGTCACTGATCCACCAGTCACCAATTTATTCCATGCCGCTGTTGCCCTTTGTTCTCGGTGAAGTTATGCCTGTGGTTGTCGGCGCCTATCGGGGCGCAGCAAATGATTTTCAAAAGCTCACCGAACAGCGTTTCACCACGTTCACTTCAGCAAAGGTACTCGGCAAGCAAACCGCGCAAATGCGCATCGGACACGGCCAAACCGGCGCGGCTCTGGCCGAAGATATGCTGGAGAATTATATTGCAGAAATCGACAGACCTGATATCGGTCGTTTCAAATCCCTGGAAGCCCGGGCTGCCGCAAAAAGCAAGGTGTCCATGGTCACCGAGTTTTGCAGTTCCGGGATTAATTATCTCTTTAAAGGCGCAGGCGCGGGTGCGTGGCGCAACGAATCATCTCTACAGCGTTTTTTCAGGGACTTGAATATGCTGACCGTCCACGGATTTCTCGACCTCGAAGTCGCAACAGAAACCTATGGCAGGGTTCTTGTCGGCCTACCTCCTGAAAGCCCACTTTGAAAAACCTTTGTTGAGATTGCCTGTTCGCGCAGATACAATCTGACCGATTGGGCAATCTCAACATATTTTATAAATTACACCCCGTGGATGTGCATCCTGTAATTCAGCAGCCTATGGATTCGAACAGGCTCTAGTTAATGTTTTCTTTACCAGTAAATTCAGGAGTAGGCTTTTAATGAAATTAGCATCTTTTTCACCTGCCACCAGTGGAAACAAGTCTCCACGCATAGGACTTGTTATTGATACCGGCATTATTGATGTCAGCAAGCATTTGGCTGACTGTCCTTCCGAGATGAAAACCCTGATCGACGAATGGGATCAGTGGTCGGAAAAACTTAAATCGCTGACCAAGCTGCAATCAGACTTTGCCCTCAAAGACTGCCAGCTTTATGCGCCTGTGTCCCGACCCGGAAAAATCATGGGCATGGGCTTAAATTATTCTGACCACGCCGCTGAAGCCAATATGGAGTTGCCCAAAGAGCAGATGTGGTTTTGCAAGGCGGTCACCAGTGTCAACGGCCCTTATGACGTTATTCAACTTCCCAAAGTCTCCACTAAACTGGATTACGAAGCCGAGCTGGTGTTTATTATTGGCAAACGCTGCCGCCATGTCAGCCGCGAAGACGCCAAATCGGTGATTTTTGGCTATTGCGCAGGCAATGATGTCAGCGTCCGTGACTGGCAGTTCAAAAGCTCCCAATTCAATATCGGCAAATCCTTTGATTCCCATGCACCTTTCGGCCCCTGGATCGTCACGCCGGACGAAATCGACCCCCACAATCTCGCTATTCGCTGTACGGTAAATGGTGAGGAGCGCCAAAATTCCAATACAGCCTATTTTATTTTTGACTGCTACGACATGGTCGCCTTTCTCTCCCAGGCCATGACTCTTGAACCAGGCGATGTTTTCTATACAGGAACACCCAGCGGGGTTGGCGCAGTGATGACACCGCCGAAATGGCTCAAGGAAGGGGATATTGTTCGGGTTGAAATAGAGGGTATTGGCGCTATAGAAAACAAGGTATTGCCGGAATAAAAAGTGGTTTATTTGAATGGCTGGCGAATAGCAACGGAAAGCTATCGGCAACAGTGTTCGCGGCTACGAAAAAAATTGCTCGGTCAATAACCGCTTTAACCGTTGTGTCAAATGTCATTCCCGCGCAGGCGCACTACTGTCCGGAGTAAATAGAGGCTGCTTTCCTTAAGCCTGAAATAGTAAGGAGGTTGAGTGGTTCTGACCACATCGAGACTTAAACGAAAGCTGTCGTTCCTGCGCAGGCGGGAACCTAGGAAGATTTTCAGGGTAGTTTCTCAGGGGCTGCTAACATTGTTGAAAAATCAGCTGATTTACCGCTTTATTAGGCTACTGCACACATATGCCCCGGTGTTCAGTTGGTTTCGATTAGGGATTCCTGCCTTCGCAGGAATGACGGCGTGAAATATTCCGGACAGTAGTGCGCGCAGGCAGGAATCTATAAAGGGTTAGTTTTTATGGACTCCCGCCCACGCGGGAGTGACGAAAATAGAATTAATCAGAGTTTCCTTAACTCTTTGCAGCCATATGCTTGGCTGCCCTGTAACCAAACGTCATTCCCGGCCCGATACCCGAGCCACCGCCTGGATATACGCCGCGCATAACAGAATTTTGATCCAAACCCACGGCATAAAGACCATCCATCACCGCGCCCTCCTCCGTGACCACCTGAGCATCGACAGTGGTTTCCATTCCCAGTACCGTGCTGACATCACCGGGATGAATAGCCACGGCATAAAATGGCCCTTCAGACAAGGGCGCCAGATTTGGATTTGGCGTATGGTTGAAATCTCCCTGGGAATTGTCATAGACATTAGCACCGCGATTAAAATCCGGGTCAACGCCATCTTTGGCATGGGTATTAAAAACTGACACTGTCTCTGCCATGGTTTGTGGATTAATACCCAACTTGGTTGCCAAGGCCGCCAATGTCCGCGCCTTGATCAAATAACCGTTATTAACAAAACGTCCTATAGGATAAGGCGCGGGCAGAGCAAACCCCATGCCGTATGAACGCAGAAATTTGTGATCGCCGATAAAATAGGCAGTGGTTATATTATTTTTCTGCATGATATTGACAAAAGTCTGGTAAGGCGCTGCCTCATTGGCGAATCGCTTGCCGCTTGAGTCCACGATAATCGATCCCGGCTTGCCACGATCCGGGCCAAAATGCGGATATTTCGCCACAGAGCCATCTTTGTTAACCATCACCGACACTGGAGCCCAGACACCATTTTCCGGATTCACAGCCCCCAGGGCACCACCGGCATCCCGGCCTATGCGAATACCATCGCCATTATTTTCATCAGGCTGAACACTGATATGTGAATCGGCAAGAGGAATATACTTGGCGCGCAATTCCGGGTTGGCGCCAAAACCACCGCTGGCAAGAACCACGCCTTTTGTCGCCGTAATGGTAACAGCGACACCTTCGCGCTGAACAACTGCACCTACAACCCCATTATTTTCCGTAATTAACCGTGTTGCGGGGGCACTGCGCCAAAACTGAACGCCAGTATCCAGGGCAGATTTCATCAGCGCACCAACCAGGGCATTGCCATTGGCCAAATAGGCGCCACGACCGTAAACAATTTTATCCTTTATATAGGTGAGAACTTTTTTAGCCGAGTAAAAAAAAGCCTGTTTATTTTTTAAACCATTGGTTAAATGAACGGCTTCGCGAGGATCTACCTGCATATCGCCAAATACTGAAAAACCCGGCAAGGGGCGGCGAATCTGATTGAGATATTTTTTACCGAGTCGCCGACCATCGTAAGCTCTGGTGAGCATGGTGCGGCCAAAGGCAGCACCTTGAGCCTCTGGAAAATAAACCGGCATGGGAATTCCATCCCAGCGCACCTCGGTTTGGCTTTCCATAAACGCCACCATGTCTTTGCCTGACTCAATATAGGCAGACACCTTGTCGGCATCATAGAGATTTCCAAGAGTTTGGCGAAGATACTGCTCGCCTTTTTCAGGGCTGTCTTCGAGGTTGAGTGTCTGTTGATGCTTGTTGTCAATAATCCAGGGGGCGCCCAGGGAGTAAGCCGTGGTGCCACCAAAATAATTCGATTTTTCAACCACCAGAACACTGAGACCATGCTTCGCCGCTACAACTGCCGTCGACAGCCCGGCGGCGCCAGAACCAATAATCAGTACGTCTACTTCCATCTTATTTACTATGCTCAGGTTATCTTTAAATATAAATGAAACAGGTTAGAGGCGTCCTTTGGACAAGCCCTGATTAATGTCATTCCTGCCCAGGCAGGAATCTATAAATCGTTGACTTTCCAGACTCCCGCCTGTGCGGGAGTGACGAGAACAGCTCTAGTTATATTTTGTCGGTAATATATCTATTAATTTTTCTGTTATGGGTTTGAGTTTGTCTGCTGTTGTACCATGCAACAATATTTCATCGGCGCCGGCATCCAGAAAATCGCAGACTTTTTCTGCACAACAGGACAGGCTTCCGGCAGCAGCGCCAGCGCTTAACCATTCTTGAGGTATCACACGACTCACTTCAACAAGCTGTTCACGGGTAAATTTTTGTTCTGCCAGCTTATCACCCAAACTGGAAAACAACGGATGATGCCTAACCTGATTAAGAACATTTTTATCCCAACCATTGATTTCGCAGATCATTTCGCCCAATTGAGGTATCTGAAAATAGGTCACTGCACGGCCATCGACAATAGCTTCCTTGTCATCCTGTTGCAGCCCTGGAGCGACGATGACAATTTGGTAAATTTTTACACTGTCGGGATCACGCCCAGCTTGTTCAGCAGCCTGGTGGACAATATTAATAGATTTTTTGAGGCCGTCCGTGGTAATAAAAGGGTGTATCAATACGCCATCGCAATGCTGGCCAGCAAACGCCAGTGACTTTTCTCCTATAGCCGTCATGATAATTGGCGGCGGCGCGCCCTCATAGCGATCCGTCAATACCAGCTCGGGAAATCTGCCAAGAATCCCTTCATAGTGGACGGTTTCCCCCGCCCAAAGTGATCTCAACATAGGAATAAAATCCGCCAGGCGTTGAAACGTAATTGCCGGAGATCCCATATCATTGAGATGGGAAGGAACGCCTTTTGCCAACAACAACCTAAAACGATTGTTACTAATGGCCTGCATGGTATTGGCGACACTGGCGGTCACGATAGGATTGCGCATGGTGGCAAACATAGTGCCAGCAATGTCTATTTTCGAGGTAATCTGACTAATAGCACCAGACAAAACTGCAGGCTCTTTCACCGCATAGCGTTCAGAAATCCACACAGCACCCAAACCAAACGCTTCGGCATCAAGAGCTTCTTTTAAACCTGTGCTGGGGTCAGCAACCCTTCCGGGAAGGATATAGCAACTGAACTTATCGAACAGTAATTCTCTGCCCCTGTCCCCGCCCTTTGATTTTTGTTGTGATGCTGTCATTATCATTGGCGATTAAACACAGGAGATATCACCCGTTGCAGAATTTTCCAGCTGCCATTTTCTTTGACAAAGATATCGTCAATATCGGCAACTGAGGCGGGATAGGTATCTGCAGCTGCTCCGGGTTCAGCCCTGTACAAGGTCAATAATGAATAGGCAGAAACCCGGCCTTCGAGCTGGGCGGAAAACTGAATATTGCTGACAGCGTGACGGGTGATGACACCCGTTTGTTGCTGCCGGGTTTCCAGTGAAGCTTTGAGGTTATCACCGCTGAGGGTTCCTGGCTTGGGCGCGCCGGCGCCAAACGTCAGAGCACCATTTTCACAAAAAAGGCTATATACATCAGCAGCCCTTCCTGTGTCCACCAGTTTGAAATAAGAGTGAATAGTCTCGGTTATTGCGAGCATATCCTCAATGGTTAAAGAAGCCGTTGTCATCTCTGCAGATCCCGCTTATTTTAATTTGACGTCGGAAAGATCTTTACTGCCAACGTTAGGACGTTTTTTCAATTCGCTTTCCGGCTCTCCCGCACGCAAGCGAGCGAGCAGCTCGTCTGGATCAAATTCAACACCTATGGGGTTTTCGGCAAATTCTTTACTAAAGAAAAACTTACCCGCTTCCTCAACGGTATCGTAGTTGTCAATTTGAAATTCAAGCTGATTGCCATCTGGGTCAGCGTAGTAGAGAGATGTGGTTGGCCCATGATTTATAACATATACAGGCTTAATATCCATCTTTTTCAGCCGCTCGTAAGTCGACATCAAATCATTGAGCGTCGCGTATGTGAACGCCACATGGTGAATACCGACAATACCATCCGGCTGTTTCGCAAGCCCTGGAATATTTAAAACCGCTACGCGGTGATGTTCATCATCGTAAGTCATAAATGCCAATTGGTCATTGGCATAGGATATTTCAGCCCCCAAAACCTTTAGATACCAATCGACAATTTCCTTAAAGTTGGATGTTCTGACCACGAAATGCGCCAGTTTTACCGGCGATACAATAGCCTTCTCTGTATTTGCAGAAGTTGCAGAATGATTAGCGCCCATGATAGACCTCTTTTATATTGTGGATTTGCCGACTGCTATTATTGTTCATTCGTCTTAAAAACGATCTGGGTAACAGAGTAGCACTGCCGGACAGTTTTGTTAAATGGCAACGGGTTACCACCCGGCAGCCCTATTAAGGATATTGCCGATATCTGCGGGCAAGGCCTGGCCGCGCCAGGCAATGTGTTGATCCGGCCTCACCAGCAGATACGGATAGTGGTAAATCCCCGCCGCGTGGCTGTCGTCTATGGCCAGTACCTGCACCGGAACCTTAGCACCCGCCAACAAACGCTCTGCCTCTGCTGCTTGTCCCGCGCCGCCAAAGACAATCAGGGTAAAGTACATCCCCAGCTTGTCGTGGATCGATATTCCATCCGCCAAAAATACATGGGGCAAACGGCTCCCGGGCCAGGTGCTCGGCCTGTAGGTGATCGGGTCTATGTCCGGGGCATCGGCTTCACGGCAGATAATCGGCGACTGATCATAGCGATAGCCCAGCTCAACCCCCCAGCTTTCATTTTCGGCATTGCCCAGGGCTTTGATTTGTGCGCCAAGACGGGCACGGTTCGCCGCTGCTTCCTCAGTGTCAGAATCAAGATCCCCCGCCGCCGCATACAGCTCGCTCATTTGAATGCGCACACCC
>JBFXIU010000097.1:0-12349 GCA_050175615.1 Porticoccaceae bacterium
TGGGAGTCGTTAAAATAGGCAGGCACTGTGATCACCGCCTCGGTGACGGTTCCACCCAGGTAATCTTCGGCGGTTTTTTTCATTTTCTTCAGCACTTCCGCTGAAATTTGCGGCGGCGCTTTTTTGTCGCCCTTTACCTGAACCCAGGCATCGCCATTTTCGGCTTTGACGATTTCATAGGGCACCATCTTGATGTCTTTTTGAACCACATCATCCTGAAAGCGGCGGCCGATAAGGCGCTTTACCGCATAGAGCGTGTTCTTTGGATTGGTCACCGACTGGCGCTTGGCAGACTGGCCAACCAACACCTCGCCTTCATCGGTATAGGCAACGATAGAGGGCGTAGTGCGCGCACCCTCGGCATTTTCTATTACACGGGGCTTGTCACCTTCCAGTACCGCAACACAGGAGTTGGTGGTACCCAGGTCAATTCCAATAATCTTTCCCATTACGGTTTTCTCCAAAAATTCGTTAACAACGCTTGCTTGTTAGCTATATGTGTTCAATACCCAAATTTTCAAGGGGCTTTAACCATCTAATTCACTCCGGCTTGCTGACAACCACCATGGCCGGCCTCACCAGGCGGCCATTGAGCAGGTAACCTTTCTGGAAAACATCCATAACGGTATTGGGGGCAAGCTCGGGATTGGGCACCATGGTCATGGCCTGATGTTTATCGGGATCAAATGGCTCACCCTTGGGGTCAACCTGTTCGACATTAAAACGCCGCAGCACATCGAGGAAGTTTTTCAAGGTCAACTGAACACCTTCGCCCAATGCGGTCATCTCTTGTATGTCGGGATCGATCGCCGCCGTAGCCCGCTCCAGATTGTCAACCACAGCAACGAGGTCGCCGACAAATTTGTCGAGAGCGTACTTGTGGGCATTTTCCACATCGCGCTCCGCACGGCGACGCAAATTTTGCATATCGGCATGCACCAGTAGCAGCTGTTCTTTCAGGGAGGCGACTTCTGCCTGGAGCTCTTCAACAGAGGGCTGAGCTGCAGCGCCCACTTCGTCACCAGCTTCTGTCTCAGTCTGCTGCCCGTCGTTTTCGCCAACGTCCCGGAGCTGCTGCTCTTCAGTGGTGGTATCGTTATGCTGGTCTTTTGTGGACACAATTGCCTCCCTATAGTGATGTCTTGCGATTGTTTCGACTGCCTGCGCGCTTATGCGCAATGTTCAACTGTGCCTAATATTGGGTCGCAAAGTTTTTATTCAAGGGCTGAGCTGCCGGCGATGACAGCGCTGCCGCTATTAGGGTATAAATGGAGCCTGTTTTAGCCAAACTGGGGTTTTGACCTTGCTGCTTTCCCTGACTGTGAACAACTTCACCCTGGTGGAACAGCTCCATATGGATTTTCAACCGGGAATGACCGCCATAACGGGAGAAACCGGAGCCGGCAAGTCCCTGGTGCTGGATGCATTGGGGATGGCGCTAGGCGATCGCGGCGACACCGGCAGAATCCGTACCGACAAGGACAAGCTGGATGTTACCGCCATTTTTGCCATCGGCAACAACAGCCAGGCGCGGCAGTGGCTCGACGACAATGAGCTTCTTGACGGCGACGAATGTATTATTCGCCGCACCCTCTCGGCCGAAGGCCGCTCCCGAGGCTTTATCAACGGCCAGCCCGCCACTATGCAGCAATTGCAGCAATTGGGCGAAATGATGATCGACATCCACAGCCAGCACGAGCATCAATCACTGCTGATAAAGGATACCCATCGCCGCCTGCTCGACGCCTTTGCAGGCTGTGACGACCTGTGCTCATCAGTGCAATACCTTTTTAAGCAGTGGCAGAACACCAGAAAACGGCTGTTCACCCTGCAAAACAACAGCGAGGAAACCGAAGCCCGGCGCCAGTTACTCAGCTTTCAGCTCGAAGAGCTGGACAGCCTCGCCCTCGCAGAAGGGGAAATTGAACAGCTTGAACGGGAGCAACATCTGCTTGCCAATGGCGAGCAAATACTGAGAGACAGCCACCAGATCATTGCCCTGTGCAAAGAGAGCGATCAGGGTGACGCCCTCAGCCTGCTGTCCCAGGCGCTAAACCTGTTGCAGCTGATGCCGGAAAAATCCGATATGCTCAGGGAGGCCGAAACCCTGCTGGACTCAGCGCGCATTCAGGTGGACGAAGCCGCCAGGGAGATCCAACGCCATATCGACAGCTTTGATATCAATCCGGAGCGACTTCAGGAAGTGGAGGACAGACTCAGCCTCTGTTACCAGCTGGCGCGCAAGCACAAAATCTCCGCCGGCGAAATCCCCGCATTGCAGTTGCGACTTCGCGAGGAATTACAGCAGCTTGGCGATGGTGAAGACGGACTGGAGGGATTGACCAAAAAACTGGCCGACATAGATCAACAACTTTGCCGAGAAGAAGACAAACTCAGCGCAAAACGGCGGGCGGCGGCAACCCGGTTTGCCGATCTGGTGAATCGACAACTGCAAAACCTGGCAATGGCCTCAGCCTCCCTGGAGGTCAGCTTGACAGCGCTTTCGGAACACAGCCCCCAGGGGCGCGAAACTATCGAATTTCTGGTCAGCACCAACCCCGGCCAACCCCACAAACCGCTCAACAAGGTTGCCTCTGGAGGCGAGCTTTCCCGTATCAGCCTTGCCATTCAGGTCATTGCCGCCCAGCATACCGAAATACCCACCCTGGTATTTGACGAGGTCGATGTCGGTATTGGTGGCGCCGTTGCCGAAGTGGTGGGTAGATTGCTGCGCAGTCTCGGAGACAACGGCCAGGTGATTTGCGTCACTCACTTGCCCCAGGTTGCCAGCTGTGCTCACCATCACCTGATTGCCAGCAAAAAAGTCGAGGGCGCGATCACCGAAAGCGAACTCAGCCACCTCAATCTCAATGCCAGAATCCATGAGATTGCCAGAATGCTCGGCGGCAGTAAAATGACCGACCAGACTCTGGCTCACGCAGAGGAAATGCTCAACCTGTCATCCGGGCAAGGGGGTTAGACCCAGGCTTCACCAACAAAGCAAAGGGAATACATAGTCGCCGTTGCCTGACAGTTTTCAGTCTTCTATATTCAATGGCTTGACGTAAAGCACCAGGCTGTGACCCACCACCTTAAAGCCCATGCTGGCGGCAATACTTTCCTGCAGTCTTTCGATTTCTTCACTGTGAAACTCGATGACATCCCCGGTCTCTGTGCAGACCATATGGTCGTGATGATCACCATGATCAATCTCATAAACCGCAGGACCGTTATCAAAGTTATGGCGAATCACCAGCCCGGCGGACTCAAACTGGGTCAACACTCGGTAAACGGTGGCGATACCCACATCCTCCCCCGCCTCTATCAATGCTCGATAGACATCTTCCGCCGTCATATGGCGAAGTTCGGCATTTTCAAGCAGTTGCAGAATCTTCACCCGGGGCAATGTCACTTTTAAACCGGCCTTGCGGAGTTCCTGATTTTCACCTGGCATAGGGCAAGCCCCTTCTCACTCATCAGTTGAGGGGGTATTATCCACCTTCACATGTCTGACTGGAACCCCAAGATGCCGTTTAAATCTTCCATTGCTCTGCTTATTGTCTCGGTCGCCCTGACAGGTTGCTCCTACTTTCAGTTTCCCGGCGTCCACAGGGTTGAAGTACAGCAGGGCAATATTATTACTCAGGAAATGGTTGATCAGCTGCGTCCAGGCATGACCAAATCTCAGGTGCGCTACGTTATGGGCACCCCCATTATCGCCGATACCTTTGACCAGGATCGCTGGGACTATTACTACAGTCGCAAGAAAGGCAGCGAAAAAGAAGAGCGAGAGTCTGTTACCGTTTATTTTATTAACGGCAAGCTCAGCAGTATTCGCGGCGACTATGCTCCAGGCGGCGGCAAAAGCAATTAGTGTCAACAATTCTGGCTTCCGGCTCGAACCAGTCCACTCCCACAGGGTGAAATCCTCGCTATGACCATAGGTATCAAAAGGCAAGCTTTTGAGCCCAAGCCAATCCTCGCAGAATTTGTTTCCCTGCTGCAGTCTGCGCCCTACATCAGGGCACTGGGCATTGAGCTGCTGGAATGCGGCGGCGGACACGCACTGACGCGCATGCGCGCCACCCCCAGCAATGCTGTGTCGGCAAGTGACCACAGAATTGCCCCCATGTCGCTCCTAGGCCTTATCGATCACTCCGCAGGTTTTGCCGTGGCGGGACTTATAGAGCCTGGCGTAGGCCTTTCGACCTTTGACATGAGGGTGGATTTTGCCCATCAAAGCCCCATTGCCAAAGAAGTGCTGACCGAAACCAGAATCGTGCTCAAGGACGCTTACAGCTTTACCTTTCAAAGCTGGACCCTGGATACCGAAGGCGGCACAGTAGCCGTCGGGGCTGGCCTGTTTCGCCTGGGCTCGTTTCCTGGCAGTCTGATGCCAGATCACGAACTGCCCACCAGCCATAACAGTCACGCGAACGCTCACTGCATAAGCGAAACCCTCGGCCTTGAAAACAGCGCCAGCGGTTTATCCCTGAAGGCAAATCAAAACAGCAATATAGGCTGGCATCTCGCCAATGCGGTTCATGGCGGCGCCATCGGCGCGCTGCTGATGGCGAGCTGTCAACAGCGCGCCGAAATAGATGGCGAAATCGCCGCGGGAAAGCGGCTGGCGTCACTGCATATTCGTTATTTGCGTCCGGGAAGAGGGTTGTTGCCGCTGCAAGCCGCCAGCCAGATCGGCCGCCAGGGGCGCGCCGCAAGCTATATTGAGGCCAGCTGCTTCCACGAAGAGGGCAAAGATGTGGCCACCGCCGAAGCGACCTTCGTACAATGCTAATTGCCCGTTAAAAAGATTGGGCGGCGTTCAGCTGTCGCGGCCTTTCCTGGCTTTTTCTGCGCGCTGCTTGCGCACCTCTTTGGGATCGGCCAGCAGCGGACGGTAGAGCTCAACCCGGTCGCCGGCCTCAAGAATATACTCTTTGGCCGACGGCAGCCCCTTGGCACCCAGGGGCTGGCTAAAAATACCCATGGGCGTTTCAGCCAAATTGAGATTCGGGAACTGCCCGGCAATGCCGGACTGAACCGCAGCATCATAAGCAGAAGTGCCTCTGGCAACCTTTAACCTGATAATTTGCTGCTTGTCGGGCAGAGCGTAGGCAACCTCAACCGCAATCAAGTCGTCAGTACTGGTCATAACTTTTTTCCATACAGAGTATCCGCGCGCCCGGAGAGCGCATTGACAATATTGTTGGTGACACTGGCAAAGAGGCTGGTGGCAGCCACGCCAACCAACTGGCTGTTGGCCTCAAACTCAAGATGAAAACTCACCTTGCTGGCATTTTCAGCAAGCGCTTTAAAGACCCAGGCGCCGCGCAGTTGCTTGAAAGGGCCGCTGTGCAAATCGAGCCTGATCTCCTCGCCGGGCTTGAGACTGTTGCGCGTGGTAAAGCTGTAATTGACCCCACCTTTACGCAAGTCGAGGCGCGCCACCATAAAATCATCGCCCTGATCCAACACCTGGGCGCCACAGCAACCCTCCAGATACTGGGGGTAAGCTTCGACATCGTTTACCAGTAAATACATATTTTCGGCGGAGTGCATCACCAGGGCACTGCGCTGGATAGTCGTCAGCATAATTCGAAAACCTGAAAAAAACCTGCCGTCTAGGGCCTGTTAACACTAAGAAAGCTTATTGTACAAACCCATAACAAAAATAATGGCGATGGCAATTGGTGAGACATAGGCCAGCAACCAGCGCCACAGCCTGAGTACGCGCGGCGCGTTATCGCCCAGCGCAGCAATGGCCGCGTCGCGGTTCATCAACCAGCCCACAAAGACGGCAATAAAAAAACCCGTTAGCGGCAGCATAATACTAGAGGTAACAAAGTCCATGATATCGAAAAAAGTGTTGCCCCCCAGAGTAACATTCTGCCAGCGGTTAAAGGAAAACACCGTGCCCAGGCCAATCACCCAGGCAATGGCTCCCAAAAACAGATTGGCGGCAATGCGACCAACTTTCAGGGATTCAATCATCCAGGCCACCGCAGGCTCAATTAACGAAATCGAAGAACTCCAGGCCGCCACTGTCACCAGCACAAAAAACAGGGTTCCAAAAAAAAGGCCGCCGGGCATATTGCCAAAAATCACCGGCAGCGTTTGGAACATCAGGCTGGGTCCCGCATTGGGCTCCATTCCTGCGGTAGCAAAAACGATAGGGAAAATAACCATCCCCGCCGTCAATGCCACCAGGGTGTCAAAAATGGCAATGGTGACCACGGTTTTGCCAATGGGTGCCCTTTCCGGCATATAGGCGCCATAGGCCATGATAGCCCCCATACCCAGGCTCAGGGTAAAAAATGCGTGCCCCAGCGCCTCAAGCACCCCGGCCCAGCTTAGGCTTTCAGTGCGGAAGCTGAACAAAAAACTCGCCCCCGCAGCCATGTCTCCCTGTCTGGCGGCAAAAACAAGCAGTATCGCCAACAACAAAAAAAGCAGGGGCATCAGCACTCTTACCGCCAGCCCCAGCCCCCTGGTAACGCCGCCGATCACCACAATCAACGTCAGCACCATGAAAATGCTTTGCCAAAATATCAGTTTTTCCGGGTTCGCCAGCAAGCCAGAAAAAGTGGTCGCTGCGTGCCCTCCTGTGGCTCCCTGCAGCCTGCCGCTGGCCATTTCGACAATATAGTGCAGCGCCCAACCGGCAATAACCGCGTAATAGGACAAAATCAAGATGCCAGCGACGACGCCGAACCAGCCAATACAATTCCAGAAACCATGAAATCCGGCATCAGCGGTCAACTTGCGCATGGCATTAACCGGGCTCATGCGCCCCAGCCTGCCGAGCATCACTTCGGCCATCATTACCGGAACACCCACTAACAGAATGCAGCCCAGATAAACCAGGACAAAGGCGCCACCACCGTTTTCACCGGCGATATAAGGAAACTTCCAAATATTGCCCAAGCCCACCGCAGAACCTGTGGCAGCCATGATAAACGTCCAGCGACTTGCCCAGGTTCCATGAACAGAGCCCGATTGATGTTTTACTGAAGCCAGGCTCGATCCCGTTTCAGAACTTGTCATAACCCAACCCATTTACAGTTTGGGCGATTGTAACCCGCGCCCCTTATCAGCAAAACCTTCTAAGAACTGTATCTAGGCAAACGCTGCACAGGTATAATCGCGCCATGGCAAAGAAACCCAGCAAAACAAAATCCGGCTCCGGCACCATCGCCCAAAACAAGCGCGCCCGTCACGACTATTTCATCGAGGAAAAGTTTGAGGCAGGACTCGCCCTGCAAGGCTGGGAAGTGAAAAGCCTGCGCCAGGGAAAAGCACAGCTGACCGACAGCTATGTCATTTTCAAAAATGGTGAGGCCTGGTTGTTGGGTGTGCAAATTTCGCCGCTACAAACCGTTTCCACTCACTTTGTCGCCGACCCCACTCGAAGCCGTAAATTGCTCCTCAACCGCCGCGAAATCGATAAAATTTCCGGCGCCGTTCAGCAAAAAGGCTACACCTGCGTCGCCCTGGCTCTTTACTGGAAAGGGCACATGGCAAAATGCGAAATCGGTTTGGCCAAAGGCAAGGCCGATCACGACAAACGGGAAACCGTTAAAGAAAGAGACTGGCAGCGCCAGAAGCAGCGCATTATGCGGCACTCCGCCTGACATTCTCACTTTCTACCGGCCAGACTCTCCCCACAAGCTTTAGAGCCCAACCGCCCTAATCACCCGCAAAAACCCGGTTTCTACCCATCTGTTTAGCCCTGTACATGGCCTTGTCTGCGTTGAGTAGCATGGCCTCCAAATCCGGTTTTTTACTCCACACCACCCCCAGGCTGGCAGTAATCTTACAGCACGCCAATTGCCCGGACGCCGACTCCCCCTCAATCGCCTGGCAGAGCTTTTCCGCCACCGTGCGGCCACCTTCGTGGGAAGTGTTCGGCATCAGGACTGCGAACTCTTCCCCGCCAAGGCGAGCACAAATATCCGACTCCCGGAGCATGCTTTCAATAATTCTGGCGGTATGCTGAAGAACAAGATCCCCCATGGCGTGACCGTAGGTATCGTTGATGCGCTTGAAATGGTCCAAATCGAGAATAATAAGCGCAACAGGTTGTTGGCTGCGCTTACAAAGCGTTATCAGATGCTCCGCCAATTCCATAAACGCCCTGCGATTACTGAGCCCGGTAAGAGCATCGGTTCGGGCAATATTTTCGGCATCTTCCTTTGCCACTTTCAGTTCGTGGGTAAGCAAAAAACTTTGCTGAAGCGCCGATGACAAAACGTTGGTTGCCCGCATTGCAGACACCAGGTAAACCAACGCCGCCATCGCCATCAAGACGGGCGCGAATTCCCCCTGCATCAGCATCCACAATGTCATGGGCGCGAGCATCACAGCCAGAGTGATGAGGATGAAACTACGGATCGCGTAATAAACAGAGAGCGCTCCCCCCGACATTCCCATTAGAAAATAATAAACAATGGTCTGGTACAGCAGGGAATCCTTGGGCATCACAATCAGCAATCCGACACCCCAGACCAGAGATGATAGCGTGAGGGTGACAATATAGGGGAGTTTCCAGGTAATGATTTCCACCCCATCGGGAAGGATGCGGAAATAGGCGGCAAATAAAATCAGCCTGATCACTGACACCACAGCAATCGCCAAAAACCAATTGAGCACATTGGGAGCTTGATTGCTGTCCCACAAAATGGCTGTGAGCATAGCCGCTATGACAAAACTGGCGTAAACCGCAGTGAACGACTGCCGATACAGCAACTGCAACTTATCAATAAGAACAAGGGTTTCTAGAGGCAAATGCCTGGGGACGTTATCCTGTATGATCCATTGCTTCACACCAAAAGCCTCAGCCAGTCCACCCTTTACGCCGAAGCGTTTTTTCCGGAATCACCGGAATCATGAATCACCGGAATCATATAGTGACTTGCACAGCTCGCCTACTAAATTTTCTCCACCTAGCATAAGAACCCAGGGACTGTGATAGAATCACCCCTTGAAATTTTCGAATACGACGCAATTATAGTCGTTACAAGATTTCAGTAATGAAACAACGTACAAGGGGGCGTTTTGGGATTCGACGCTGGTTACAAAACCCGATGTGCATGCCGAGATGGCGACCAATCTCGTAAATCCAAAGTCGCAAACTTATAGTTGCCAACGACGACAACTACTCCGCACTCGCTGCTTAATACCCAGTAGGGTGCCGTCTGACCGGAGCCGTGCTTATGCGTCCGGAGCTGGAACTTCCTCGGAAGGGAAAGCGCTCAGGCGTCGATCCTCATAAGCTCGCAACAAAGCTCGTCCGGGGCAGCGTTGCTAAAACCTAACCGGAATCGCAGTCGGTTTTCCCTGCCCTTCGGGTAGCTTGCTGCTAAAACCAAAGACGTGGCTAAGCATGTAGAACAGACGGCAGAGGGCTGACGGACGCGGGTTCAACTCCCGCCGCCTCCACCATTTCAACATCTAAAGACGTCTCAGGACGTCTTTTTTTGTGCCTAAAATCAGTAAGTTAGCCTATTTGTTGTCTATAGCAGTCTCAAGAGATCTACTGTAATCCACCACCTTTTGTATTCCATATTGTATTCCATATTGTATTCCAAACTCAAAACGTGTATTTTTTGGAATACAAAGGACATTTCGGAATACCCATGGGACGCACGACAACCAGACTTACTGACCGACAGCTTCAGGTGGCCAAACCCAAGGAAAAGGACTATGTCCTATCTGACGGCGACGGCCTACAGCTGCGCATCAGGGCAAATGGCTCCCGGCTGTGGAACATCAGCTACCAGCACCCCTCAACGAAGAAAAGGGTCAACATGGGGCTGGGGACATACCCCGAAATATCTCTTGCACTTGCCAGGAAGCTGACCATTGAGGCCAGGGAACTGCTCGCCCAAGGGATTGACCTTAAAGCCCACAGAGACCAAAGCAATCTCCAAAAGAAAGCCATTCATGGAAATTCTTTTGAGAAAGTGGCCAAAGAATGGCTTGCGCTAAAGGAACACTCCATTACCCCTGGACATGCTGAAGATATCTGGCGCTCCCTAGAACGCTATATCTTGCCCAAACTGGGTAACACCCCTGTCGCTCAGATAACAGCGCCAGTCGTCATTGGCATCCTCAAACCCATTGAAGCCAAAGGAAATCTGGAAACCGTCAAGCGGCTAACCCAGCGCCTCAACGAGGTTATGACCTATGCCGTGAATGGCGGAATGGTTCTTGCGAATCCGCTAAGCGGTATCAAAGCGAATTTCAGGAAGCCGAAGAAGGAACATCTCGCGACATTGAAACCCCAGGAGCTTCCAGATTTGATGGTAGCCATCGCAAATGCCAGTATCAGACGAGTAACGCGCGCCCTGATCGAGTGGCAACTTCACACGATGACTCGCCCATCAGAAGCAGCCGGAACCCGGTGGGATGAAATAGACTTCGACACGAAGATCTGGATTATTCCCGCATCCAGGATGAAACGAGGCCGGGACCACACTGTGCCGCTGACAGAGCAATCTCTGGCCATTCTGGAGGCCATGAAGCCCATCAGCAGCCATCGGGAGTTCGTATTTCCCTCTGACAAGGAGCCGAGAACACACTGCAACAGTCAAACGGCAAATATGGCACTAAAGCGCATGGGTTTTGGGGGGCGGCTTGTTAGTCACGGGCTGAGGTCACTGGCCAGCACGACTCTTAATGAAGAGGGTTTTGACGCCGAACTTATCGAGGTCAGCCTCTCTCATGTGGACAAAAACCAGGTTCGTAACGCCTACAATAGGACTGATTACCTGGAGCGTCGACGACCGTTGATGGCGTGGTGGAGCAATCGAATCGAAGAGGCATCCAAAGGCAGCTTGTCAGTCGCTGGATTCAAGGGCTTTAAGGTCTTGAGCGGCAGTTAGTATTTAGAGTGTTGCAGCCCCATCTACGCGAGAATCGCTTCCTGGCCCTAATTGAAACCGGCAATGTGGATGGGAAATAGCTTACTTGCACGACACACCATCGGACCTTGCGCCATCGGCTTTATTTTCAGTGCTGGATCTCACTCCATCCCCCATAAGTAGTTCATAAGGCCGAACCCCAAGCGCCTGTGCCAATGCTTCTACAGCACCCAAGGTGATGTTGCGGCCGCGACGCTCTATCAGACTGATGAATGTCCTATGCATTCCTGACCTCTCTGCAAGACCCTCCTGAGACAGCCCCTGCTGACGACGCAAATTGATGACATTGACTGCAACGGCGCCAAGCAGCTCCTCGCTGCAATGCTTGTACTTCTGCCTTTTCTCTTCAGCCATACCAAAACCCAACATTCCCAAGGTCTTAGCATTTCAGTCCAATGAATACCATTCATCTACAGACTACTAGACGACAGACTATTAATTACATTTTAGCCTTGCTTTGTTATAGTTGTCGGGTGCTCTCGATCAGCAGTCATTTGCTCCGAACATCTTTGACCTACAAGCTACTCCTCGCTTGCTTTTCCATGAGCTGCCTGGTGACAGATCTACATCCCATCGGGACGAGACGTCTCTCCCAAGCTTACACAGGAGAGGACGTCGGGCAAACAGCAACCCGGATACAGGGTTTCGTATAGGACTTGGGATTTTCTTTACTAGATGACGACTGAGACGACACTGGCTGTCGTATGAGCGGACAATAATGGTGTTCAAAGCCCCTGTTTGGGAATCAACGCTTAAAAGGAATTGATCTGTGATCTCGGAATTTGCGTAGCAAATTCAAAAGGTAACTGTACAGTCAACTTACCCAAAGCGAACTTGATAGCGGGAACTTGGGTGACATGGCCAGCCCCAGATGCTGCGCCGCTAGATGAAGATAGCCGTTGGTATCGGCCGGCATCAAACGAAGCGCCAAGAATTCAACAAGTTGCAGCACTCGCCAACTATCTGGGCAAGGCTAGTGCTCAATCAGGGAAGACCTACGATGTCAGCACCAAAAGACAGATTATTTAGACACTTGGCCATATTGAGACTCATTCCTCGATTCCCAAGAGCGATCTCCACCACCGAGCTGTTAAAGAAGCTACAGGCCGAGCAGTTCGATATCGACCTTCGCAGCCTGCAACGTGACCTTGCAGGCCGACTCTCTATGGACTTTCCACTACTGTGTGATGAAAGCCAGCGACCATATCGATGGAGCTTCCCCAAAGACGCGCCCCAGCTCGGCCTCCCCGCCCTGGACATACCTACTGCGATGGCTTTCTTCCTGGCCGAATGCCACCTTGTCAAGCTTCTACCGCCCAGCGTCCTAAGCCTTCTAGAACCGCATTTCGATATCGCTCGCCGTCAGATACAGGGGCTGGAACGCAACAGCCTGGCGCATTGGGTCGAGTGTGTACGATCACTAC
>JBFXIU010000098.1:0-12169 GCA_050175615.1 Porticoccaceae bacterium
TAACCAGTATCAGGCGAATGAGAAAATTGCGGGATTAGATATGCTTATTTTGAAACGAGCAGCAATGTGAAAAGCATTTATTTCGCCCTATTGGATCAGATCCTCGTTTCAGGAAGCAATTTTCTGCTTTCCCTGATTCTAGCCCGGTTTCTTTCTGGGGAGGAATATGGGCTTTATATTTTTGGGCTCACTACACTGACAGTGATGCTTGGGTTGGCGAACAGCACTTTGTTCGGCTCGCTATCTGTACTATCCGCGCCCTTGTTAGGGCAGCGATGGCGGTCAAGTATTAAAGGGCATGCATTATTGTTCTTGCTTCTAATTGTTTTATCAGTTGGAACCTTGACTGCAATAGGGGCTTTGCTGGGAGGTGGCCCTTTCCTCGCCAATGGAAAGGTGCTATTTGCAACCTCAGCCATCCTTTTTCTTCATCTAGGGCACGAATTTGGCCGAGTTTCGCTGTTGAGTCTTTTGAAGTCGAAAGATGTTTTTATAGGAGACTGCATCGGCTACGGTGGTCGAATGCTGCTGGTTTTAGGTGCAATTCAATGCGGAGTGGATCAAGGTTGGCAATTAATAATAATTTTTGGAGGGCCATCACTTGTTGGGGTCTTGTATTTTTGGCACAAACTAGACATGGGCCAAATCTGGACGAGTTGCACCGTGGAGAGATCAATATTCTTGGAAATGTTCCGCTACTCCAAATGGACATTTGCCGAATGGGTGCCCTTTGTTTTATCAGGACAGCTTTATGTATATGTTGTTACTTTTGTTTTAGGTAATGAGGCTAACGGGGCCCTAGTGGCGTGTCGCAATCTGGTTATGCCAGTAACCGTTTTATTGGTCGGAGTCATGAATTACTCGTTGCCCTATTACTCTAGGATGTTCAATGAAAAAGGAGTTCAAAATTTACTTGCTTCCTTAAAAAAGTATTTTGCAGCTCTAGTTACCTTAGTTATAGGATATTTATTTCTAATTTATTTTTTTCGAGTTGAAATTCTTTATATTATTTATGGAAAATTTGTAGAATTCAATGCTTTGGTTCCACTTTTTGCTATTGGTTTGTTTGCAAATGTAATATATAATCCTGCAGAAATTTTTTTTCGAGTCACTAGTAAGCCAAAATTCTTATTTTTTTCTAGATTAGTATCGGCAGTAGTAACAACAGTTGCTTGTTATCCGTTGGTTACCCATTATGGTATTAACGGTGCCGTTTACAGTTATATTCTATCTCAACTGACGATGGGCTTGGTACTCTACTTAACGAGCATCCTCCATACGATACGGCGCAGGCGACCTGCAGTTGTCAACAGCGTTTGTGGAAGCCCATTGCCATGAAAGTAAGCATCCTCACCAATATTCTTGCCCCTTACCGCTTTCCATTGTTTGAGGAGATACGTTCCCGAGTCGAACGTCTCGATGTTGTTTTGATGGCTCGTCGTGATAGGCAACGGCAATGGCAAATTTATGACTACGAATTTTCAACTCATTTTTTGCCCGGCCTGCACTGTCGTCCGCCGGGATGTCCTTTTTCGGTTCGTGTAAACTACGGGACAAGGAACTTATTGAGAAAAGTTGATCCAGATGTTCTTGTTTGTGGAGATTTTGCTCCCGCCAATATTTCCGGATATTTGTATTCACTAAAGTTCGGTAAAAAACATTTGGGTTGGGGTGAGTTGGATTCCCAAGATTTCACACAAGTCTCCTGGATCCGACGGCGGATACTTCGCGCTATCATTACTGGATCCATTGCCTCCTCCAGTCGCGCACGCAAACTGTTTTGCACTGCGGCCTTCCCGAGAACCGAGTGCTGACATCGGTCATGCCAATCGATGTGGATTTTTTTGCGGACAGCGCAGATACCTATCGTAGCAGTGATAAGAGTTGCGTCCTTCGGCAGCAGTTTTCCTCGCCCATCTTATTGCCAAGATGGCCGGCTATCAGACCCCCAAAGGGTATTAGGAATTGTTTAAATTGTCTAATATCTATGGGCGCCTTCTTAAGTGCCACCCTAATTCTAGTTTGTTAATAGCAGGAGATGGACAGCAAAGGTCCACCTACGAGAATTATTGCAGGGGAAGGTCGTGGAACCGGGTTTATTTTTTGGTTTTCTTTCGCTGGAGGAACTTGTGAAGTATCTGGCTGTTGCCGACCTGTTCGTTTTTCATACGTTGAAGGATCGCTTTGGCGCCGTGGTTCCGGAAGCCATGGCAGCCGGCACTCCCGTGGTCTCCTCAATCCATGCCGGAGCAACCGATGATCTAATCGTAGAGGGAAAGACATGTTTCCGTATCGATCCAAAAGGCTTCGACAGGTCAACTCGTCAAATCTTGCATGCTTTGGAGATGCCAGAAAATCACCGCAGGCAACTGGTGAAAAATGCCTGGGAACGGGTCGGCCGGCACATTTTTGCCGCTAGCGCGAAAGAGATCGTCGATTTTGCCCGCTTTCTGGAGGTGGACCGATGAAAAAGAAACTGCTGATGCTGGTTACTCTGCCACCACCGATGCATGGCTCCAACCACGTCAATCAGCTTGTGGTTGAGAACCCTTTGTTGAAAGATCAGTTCGATATCTGCGTTCTGCCGCTCAACTATGTTCAGGCAATCTCGGAAATCGGCAAATTTCAATGCAAGAAATATCTACTATTTTTAGGGTATTGGTTTCGACTTTTTTATCTACTTTTCTCATATCGGGCAGATGCAGCCTATTTCGTACCCTGTGTCAGCGGGACCACTTTTTTGCGGGACTGCGCTTACGTTTTACTCCTGCGCTTGTTTAAGGTTCGGACCATCCTCCATCTACATGCCAAGGGCATCGCCGATGGCATGAACCATCCCCTTTATCGTCGCCTCTACAGCTGGTTTTTTAAAAATGCTTGGGTTGTAGCTCTATCTCCCGGACTTTATCGAGACGTTAGCGGCTTCGTCTCTGAAAATCGGGTGCGGTACCTGCCGAACGGCACGGATTTCGACGAGGCTAACATGATCAAACCGACGAGGTCCGGCCAGGTTCAGTTTCTGTTTCTTTCGAACCTGGTAGTTACCAAAGGGCCCATGACCCTTCTTGAGGCCTGCCGGATTCTCAAGGATCGGGGTTTGGACTTTTCTACTGTTTTTGTCGGCAATCCCACCAAGGAGATCGACAGCGACCTCTTCAACGCCCAGATTCAGGAGTTAGGTCTGGAAGATCGGGTTACCTACCTTGGCCCCAAATACGACACGGAAAAATTTGAGGTTTTGGCCTCTTCCCATGTCATGGTTTTTCCAACTTTCAAAGACTGTTTTCCTCTGGTTTTGTTGGAGGCCATGGCTTTTGCTCTGCCAGTAATATCCACCTTTGAAGGAGCGATTCCGGAAATCGTGGACGAGGGGAAGACGGGTTTGCTGGTAAAAGATCGTGACCCTGAGGCACTGGCTGCCGCTATGGAGCGATTCATTCGACAACCGGAGTTGGTGGAAGAGTACGGCCAGAGGGGAAAGGCAAAGTTCCTGGCCAATTATACGCTGGAAGCATTCCGCAAAAAATCAGTGGATATCTTTTCCGAGCTATTGAGCGAAGGCTCTCAGGAGTGCACGATTCTTCCCGGAGAGAGCCAATGAAGAATGTGGTATACTAATCGTCCTCGCGATGTGGATACCTTACGCGAATCAATGTTTAGGCTGATGGACTACTTAGATCTCTGTCAATCCTTTCGCACCGGAGCATTAGAGCAAGCAGCGAAATTCGATACCGCAGAATGAGCCCACAATTTTTCTCCATTTGCTGTGAAATCCACAAACAGAAAAGCAGGGGTCCAATAACAGCCAAATGCAGCAACCATAAACTTGATTTCGCAACCTAGAGAGACTTTAAACAAGGTCGACTAATCTTGAACACACCTAAATTCAAGTACTGAATTAACCCTGTGTAGGGCGTTAGTCTCTTGAAACCTAAAAAATATATATGATCAAGCGCGCCAAAACAATATTGGCAAAACATGCCACACAGCTGCCCATTCCTGCAGCATGCTGGCTTATGACAGTCAATCGGTCACCAGGGATTGTTTTCGGGAGTGAATACAGAAAATACCGTCAATTTCTTGATCTGAACCGCCTAAAATACGATAATCGCCAGTTGCTTCTGAATTCGGTCAATGATGCCCTCCGCCATGTCCCTTATTACAACCGTCGATATGGCAGTAATGCGATCAAATCGTTAGAGATGTTCGAGGGACAAATAGATTTTATCAACAAAGACTCTATCCTCAACGATTATGAGGCATTCATTAACCCAAAAGTTCGGACAGATGAATATGATGTCGGAACGACTGGCGGAACGAGCGGGAAGCCCCTTACGTTTATTGCACCCAAAAATCGCTATGTCGTTGAACTCGCCACCATGCATTCATTATGGGAAAATGTGGGCTATGATTTCAGTGTCCGCGCTGTGATGCGAAACCACAGACTTCCAGCTAATAAAGATTATATAGTCAATCCAATAACCCGTGAGATCATTTTCGATGGGTTTCGGCTAAATGACGCCTACTTCGAGCAGGTCTATTCGGTAATCAAACGAAAAAAAATTCGATTTATCCATTGCTATCCCTCAACGGCTTATGAGCTTTCCGTTTTTTTTAGAAATACCGGTAAAGATGTCTCATTTCTCAAAGCGTTCCTTTCAGGATCAGAGAACATCTTCGACTATCAGAGGACAATGATCGAGAATGAGCTGGGGGTGCGTTTCTACAACTGGTACGGACACAGCGAAAAACTGGTCTTGGCTGGATATTGCCCACATACCCATCATTACCATGCCGAGCCGACTTACGGCTATTTTGAACTTGTTGATGACATGGGCCGGATTATTCAAGAAAAAGGTGCCACCGGTGAGATTGTAGGAACATCATTCCACAACCCGGGCATGCCTTTAATTCGCTACAGAACTGGAGATTTTGCCGAATATGTCGGAGATCACTGCGAGGCCTGCGGTAGAACCCTTCCGGTGTTCAAGGCTGTACGCGGTCGCTGGAACGGTGAAAGGATCTTCAACGCAGATGGCAGCTTTGTGACCACCACAGCATTAAATCTCCATAGCGAACTTTATCAGGTGATCAATGGCCTACAATATGTTCAGCCGCGCAAAGGCCTTTTGATCGTCTTAATTATTAAAACCCCTTCGTACACCCAATCACATGAATCCGCCCTATACTTCCATTTCAAGGATAAGCTGGGTACTGACACAGAGGTACTGATCCGATATGTGGAGCGCCTCCTGCGTAAGCCAAATGGAAAATTTTTGCAACTCATGAGCCAAATAGACGAAGAAGGGAACTTAACTGCCGACAAGATGAGCAATGATTTCTTTGACACAACGGAGCTTTTTTCCCGATCAAGTAAATAATACCGCTATCGGTACAAAGCCCGACTGGTGGAACAGGAACTGGACATCCGTGAATACCTTGGCAAGTAATCTCCTAGCTGATTTCCGTTGATATTTCGAAATTCTCCTATGCAACAACTCACCCAAAAATTGAAAAACGGCTCAATGCTGATCCTTGACGCGGTGTTGCCACAACTCACCTCCGGCAGCATTCTGATAAAAAACCACTACTCCTTGGTCAGCGCCGGAACCGAGGGGAGTACCGTGAAAGCGGCGCGCTCCAGTCTTATAGAGAAAGCGCGCTCCCGGCCACAACAGGTGAAACAGGTCATCGACACCCTGAAAACCCAAGGCGTCACCCAGACCTATCGGGCCGTCATGAAAAAGCTCGATGCCTATTCACCTCTCGGGTACTCCTGCTGCGGCGAGGTGATCGACGTCGCTTCCGATGTGACCGGTTTTTGCGTGGGCGATCTGGTGGCCTGCGGTGGTTTGTCAGCCTGTCATGCCGAGGTGGTCTGCGTGCCGGTCAATTTGTGCGTCAAGCTCCAACCGGATGCCGATATGCGCCAGGCTGCCTTCAACACCCTTGGCGCCATTGCCATGCAGGGCGTGCGCCAAGCTGATTTGCGACTAGGAGAGTCCTGCCTGGTCATCGGCCTGGGGCTGCTGGGGCAACTGACCGCCCTGTTGCTGAAGGCGTCCGGCATCAGGACCATTGGCGTGGACATCGATCCGGAGATGGCCGGGTTGGCCGCCAAACATTCCCTGGATTGCGGACTGCAACGCAACGCACCCGGTGTTCAGTCCGCCATTCATGATTTTACCGGCGGTATGGGCTGTGATGCGGTCATTATCACCGCTGCAACCCAATCATTTGATCCCATTAATTTTGCCGGTGCCTGCTGCCGCAAGAGGGGCACTATCGTGGTGGTCGGCGACGTGCCGACAGGCTTCAATCGGGAGCCGCATTTTTATAAAAAAGAGTTGCAGGTCCGCATGTCCTGCTCCTATGGACCAGGCCGCTATGATCCCGAGTACGAGGAGAAGGGGCTGGACTATCCGCCGGCCTATGTGCGCTGGACCGAAAACAGGAACATGCAGGCATTTCAGGAACTGCTGTATTCCAGGCGTATCGATGTCGGCTATCTCGCCACCCACACCTTTGACCTTGATAATGCCCAGTCGGCCTATGATCTGGTCATGAACAGGTCCGAGCCGTTCATCGGTATTTTACTGAAGTATGATACGTCCAGGCAGCATGTCCGCCAGCGTCTGCAAGTCAGGCCGCAGACCGGATCGGCAAGCGTTGCCATCGGATTTATCGGGGCCGGCTCCTACGCGCAAAGCCACCTTCTTCCCAATGTGCCGGTTGGTAACGATGTCAGGTTGTCGGGGATTTTGACCGCAACCAGTGCGGGTTCCCGATCCACAGCCGAACGCTTCGACTTTGAGTTCTGCGCCGGAAGCGAAGGCGACATTCTCGCTAATCCCAAGATCAATACCGTATTTATCGCTACCCGGCACGACAGTCATGGAGGCTATGTGCTGCGTGCCCTGCAGGCGGGCAAGCACGTCTTCGTGGAGAAGCCCCTTTGCCGTACGCCCCAGGAACTGCAGGACATTTATGCCTGTTATGCCGCCCTGACCGAGACGGGAAGCCCGCCACAACTGCTGGTCGGTTATAACAGGCGTTTTTCGCCACTGGCAACCGAATTGAAGCAGTCGGTGGGCAAGGGGCCCCTCGCTGTCAACTGTCGCGTCAACGCCGGGTTCATTCCCGCGAATTCGTGGATCCAGGATGTGGATTTGGGCGGTGGCCGGATCGTCGGCGAAGTCTGTCATTTTGTGGATCTGTGCAACTTTCTCACAGGCTCGCTTCCGTTGTCCGTCTACGCGGTTTCCTTGCCAACGGCCGAGCATCTCCATGACACAATCTGTATCAGCCTCACCTATGAAAACGGTTCCATCGGCACCATCAATTATTTTGCCAATGGCGATAAAAGCCTGCCCAAGGAGCGCATTGAGGTCTTCGGGGGAGGGGCTTCCGCAGTGCTTGATGACTTCAGGCTGCTGTCCGTGTACGCCGAGGGGCGGAAGACGGACAAGAAGCTCGTGAGCCAGAACAAGGGACAGAAGACAGCGGTGCGGAGTTTCATCGAGTCGATGAAAAACGGCGGTGAACCTCTGATCGCCTTTGACGATCTGTATAGTACTTCTCTGGCAACGTTTGCCGTGCTCGAATCGTTGCGGACGGGCGCGCCGGTCTTCTTGCGCCGTTGAGAGGCTGAGGGAGAAGTGACGAGGCTAATTTTTTTATGCATGAGAGGGCTGTCACTATGAAACTCCTTCTCATTTTCTTGTACTTATTTTGACAGGTTCGCATACAGTCGCTGCCGATTGTGAGGATGCCGTAGCTTTCAATAAGGCATTCGCGCTGAAGTCAATGCGCGAGGAAATGGAAGGGGCTTCTCAGTTGAAGATATATCATTCCGCGCATTGAAATGAATACATATGTACTACCAATGGCTGCACTAATTGCCGAGCCCCATGATGCGTCCCGTTCAGCCGGATTTTTTCGGTGTGCGCGAAAGATCGAAATGAGGTTGCACCAACAGCAGACGGCTTTAATAGCCGGGCGATGCCCCTGCCTCCACCAGTGTGCAACGTTGTGGAGAGCGGTGGCAGCATGACCGTAAACCGGACACTTTTACAACGGCTCAAACAGGCTTCCCTTGCCGAGCTCCTCTATCGGGGCCGCCGGATGATCGACAACCAATGGTTGAAACTCCGCATGAAGTCCGGTTCGGGGCATCTGCCCGTTGCCGTTCCCCCCTCGTATCAGTTCTCCCGCTCTCTCCAGGTGCCGGAGATGGTGTGTGCGGTCGATGAGGCGAGCATCGGGCGTTTACTTGCCGGGGCAACCTTCTGCCTGTATGCCGATCAGAAGGAAGTGGAACTGTTTGGCGGGCAATATCGCAATTGCTGGAACGGCGATATCCCCCATGATGTCGTGGAGCCGGATATCCGCGCCGTCTGGGAGCCGGCCCGGCTACAGCATGTCAGTACCCTGCTTCTTGTCGCGGGCGGCCATCCCCGAGGGCAATTCCTGAAGGAGTATGCACGGCAAGCGGTGGTGCATTGGATACAAGCCAATCCTTTTCTTCTGGGGCCTGCCTACTCTTCGGCCATGGAATGCGGACTGCGGCTGCCGGTTTTTGTTTATGCCTTGGCCATTTGTGAAGATGTAAGCGATGGCGAGATACACCTGCTGGTTGAGGCGGTGTACCGCCATGGTTGGTGGATTGAACGCCGATTGTCCCTGTACGCCTCCCTGGGCAATCATACCATCTGCGAAGCCGTGGGCCTGGTGGTCGCCGGGATCGTGTTTCGGCAACTGACCCAAGGGAAACGGTGGCTGGATCAGGGCCTTGGACTGCTCAATCAGGAAATCGATCATCAAATCCTGGACGATGGAGGTCCTGCGGAACAGTCGTTGGGGTACCATCGTTTCGTTCTCGACCTTTATTGGCTGGCTGTTGGTTTTGTGACCTGCAACACGGACGTATCCTGTGAGCCATGGCTGACGAGGTTGCAGCAGGGCGAGTGCTTCTGGCAGGCCTGTGCCGTTGACGGAAAACCGGGGGTTGATTTTGGGGACAGCGACGATGGATTTGCCGTTGCACCGGGGATTCACCCGAAGCGCGGAGCATTCCATGCCGGGGATCCGGTCCGGCCGCAAAACCGCGAACAACGGATGCAAACCTTTGCGACCAGCGGTCATACCGTCCTGCGGGGTTCAGGCGGTTTTCGGCTGCTTTTTGATCATGGACCCTTGGGCATGCCCCCCTTATATAATCATGGTCATGCAGACGCCCTTTCCCTCACTGTTTCAAAAAACGGCGTCCCCTTGCTGGTCGACCCGGGCACCTATCGATACAATGGTGCTTCCCAATGGCGACACTATTTCAAGTCCACCCGTGCCCATAACACCGTGACCGTGGATGGCGAGGATCAGGCCGTCCAGACATCGGGCTGGACCTGGGGGCAGCCTTTTCGGTGCCGACTCGTCGGACACGGGGAGGTGGAAGGGGGCACTTATCTCAGGGCGGAGCATGACGGCTACCAGCGACTGGGGCAAGCCGTTGGCCATATCCGCTCAATCCTTTGTGCGGAAGATGGCCCGGTGGTGATCCGGGATCGGTTTACCGGCAGCGGCACCCATACCTTTGAGGCGCATTTCCACTGCCATCCGGGGGCTGAGGTGTCGTCCTGCGAGGGCGGCTGGCGGATTGCGCACCACGGGGAGGTCCTCTACCTCCTTACAACCGGAGAGTGCTTGTTGACATGCGTTAACGGTGCGCAATCGCCAATCTTGGGATGGTTTTCCGCTGCCTATGGAGTGAAGGAGCCCTGCACGGTACTTACTGCCAAAGCCGAGGGAACCCCCGGGGACATTGCTTTCATGACGGTCCTGTCCCCCAAGCCGACGAATCAGTTTGAGCGTTATAAGGAACAATGCAATGCCATTGAACAACAGATTACCGATTCTTGACATCTGGGTCGACCCGGTCAGCCGTGAGGAGGCTCTGCAGCGGGTCCGCACCTTCCTGGAACATGGCGACCGGCCGCATGCCATTTTTGCCTCCAACCCGGAAAAGAATTTTTCCGTGCCCGCAGATCCGGAACTGTATCAGTGTTATCGGCAGGCAGATCTGCTCCTGCCCGACGGCATTGGCGTGGTGCTCGCGGCTGGATTGCTGCACGGGGTCCGCTTGCAGCGGTTGCCCGGATCGGAGTTTATTTTCGATATCTGCCGGCTGGCCGAGGCTGAAGGCCATGCCGTCTTTGTTTATGGCGCCCGGGAGGAGGTGAACAGCCGTTCGGTGGACCGGTTGCGGGAACGCTTTCCCCGCTTGCGTATCGCCGGTCGGGCCAACGGATATGTGGGCCGGGAAGAGATGGCGGAGTTGATCGAACGGATCAACGATTCCGGGGCGGCAATACTGTTTCTTGCCCTGGGATCCCCGCGTCAGGAAAAATGGTTCGCCGCCCATAAGGAGGCCCTATCCACGGTCCGGGTGGTGCAGGGAATCGGCGGCACCCTGGATACCATTGCCGGCAATGTGCGGCGGGCGCCGGACTTCTGGTGCCGCCATAATCTGGAATGGTTCTATCGGCTGGCCAAGGAACCCAAGCGGATCAAACGGCAGAAGGTTCTGCCGGTCTTTGCCCTGCTGGTGCTCAAGCAGTGGCTGGGCATGCGGTTTGCCCGTATTATGGGACGGACTCGAGAGGTGTGATGCGGTCGTTCCTGGTCTTTTGTTGCACGCTACTTTTTTGTTTGTGGGGAGTTGTTGTCCTCGGGCGGTCGTTCCTGGTGGTTTCTGAAACGCCGGTCCCGGCGGATGTGGTGGTGCAGTTCGTGGGGCCGGATAATATTGCCCGTCGCAATACGGCCATCGGCCTGCTGGAACAGGGGTTGGCGCCACTGTTGATGGTCCCCGGAACATACAGTCTGTTCAAACGGAATCAACAGGGGATGCCTGAGCAGTTGCGGACCCCTGCGGCCGACGATGCCTTTCAATGCAGGCTGTGGGACAATGCCATCCGTTCCAAGGTGATGGAAAACACCCATAAGGAGTTGGTGCTGGCCAAGTGCGCCATGGATCGCCTGCATCTCCGTTCGGCCATCCTGGTCAGTTCGCCCTGCCACATGCGCCGCATACGGCTCATTGCCGACCGGGTTTTCGGCAACAAGCGCTACCATATCACCTGTGTTGCCGCAGCCACCGGGCAACCTCCGTCATTATCGTGGTGGCCGGACAGGGGCCAATGGTGGTGGCTTGTTCGAGAATACCCGAAAATATTGTGGTTTTTTGTTTATGAGCTGTTTTTCAGGCTCGCAATGCCGTGATTGGTTGAAGGCATCGGGCCTCCTTGCCCCATGTCCGTCCTCGGAACAATAGTGGGCCGGTTGCCGGTTTCAATGGAAAAAAGGAGTTTGTTTTGAAAACGCATGATCTCGGTATATCGGTTGGCCGTGCGAAAGTGCTGTTGTTCGGTTTGCTTCTGGCAGCGCTTTATTATTCGAGTTTCACTTGGCTCGTGCTGAAGGACTGGAGCCGCGAGGATTATTCCTATGGGTGGTTGATCCCGTTGATCGTCTTGTATCTGGTCTGGGAAAAACGGCCGACCTTGCGGACGACTCCCGCCAATCCCAGCTGGCTGGGGCTTCTGGCTCTGTTGCCCGGACTTGTCCTGTATTGGATCGGAGAGCTTTCAGGCGAATTTTTTAGCCAGTATCTTTCCTTCACCTTGATCGTCATCGGTCTGTGCTGGCTGCATTTGGGTTGGAAGAAGTTGAAGGTTCTCCTTTTTGCCCTGCTCTTGACCTTGGCGATGTATCCGCCTCCGCATTTTCTCCACGACAGGATTACCTTTCAGCTCAAATTGATTTCGTCGGAGTTGGGCATTTGGCTCCTGCACCTGTACGGCATGTCGGCCTACCGGGAAGGCAATGTCATCGACCTCGGTTTCACCCAACTGCAGGTGGTGGATGCCTGCAGCGGCCTGCGCTACTTGTTTCCGCTCATTATTCTGGCCGTGCTCCTTGCCTATATGTATCGGGAACGGTTGTGGAAAAAAATCGTGCTGGTCTTATCCGTGATTCCGTTGACCCTGGTGATCAACGCCTTGCGCATCGCCCTTACCGGTATTTTGTATAAATTTTGGGGGCCGGTGGTTGCCGAAGGTTTTTTTCATGATTTTGCAGGCGTTTTTATTTTCATGGTCGGACTCGGAGTCCT
>JBFXIU010000099.1:0-11984 GCA_050175615.1 Porticoccaceae bacterium
AGTCTGTTTTAGCCTATGAGGCTGGATTTAAGGCGTCTCATGCAGAAAACAGCATTCAGCTGAATGGCGCTGTATTTTATTATGACTACGAAGACAAACAGGAAAGAGGTAAGATTCAAGACCCGATATTTGGGCCGCTAGATGCCTTGGTTAATGTACCCGAATCGACCATTGTCGGCGTTGAAACCGATATTGTCGCCTTAATAGGTGACCACCTTACCCTGTCTGCTGCGATTACGTATATTAATTCTGAAGTTGATAAGTATGTGGGCTACAACGTTTATGGGGAAATCATAGATTTTTCTGGCGAGTCTTTACCTCTTACTCCTGACCTGACCTACAGCCTTGATTTGGATTATCGTCGCCCCCTGGCTGGCGGCGGCACCTTCTTTATGGGCGTAAATGTCGTAGGCCAATCTTCAGCTGATGCAGTATTTAATGGCGATGATATTGCCTTGCCTGCTGATCGAATTGCCGACGGCACTGCAAAATCCCTTACTGAAAATTATTTCAGGATCGACAGTTACACCACTGTAGGTGCAAGGCTGGGATATCTGTCTGAAAATGAGCGCTGGAAATTGATGCTTTGGGGTAAAAACATTACCGACGAGTACTATTACAACACAGTGATTGCCGCCACCGAGAGCGGAGCCCGTGTCGCCGGCCGGCCAGCCACCTATGGAATTTCCATTGTATATACTTACTGACAACTATAGCTAATTTACTCACTGCCTGAAAAAACGCCCTCGTCACGACGAGGGCGTTTTTTCGTTGTTGAGATTATTTGAGGCTGCAACGGTTAATCGTTGACGGTAATTCGTTTTACGCCGCTGGCTGAACCCAGCAACAACAAATCCGCAGGGCGCAGGGCAAAAAGGCCGTTGGTGACCACGCCGGTGATGTTGTTGATTTTTTCCTCCAGCTGACGGGCAGAGCCTATGGGGTGAAGGTGGTGAACGTCGATAATAATATTGCCGTTATCGGTGATCACTCCCTCGCGGTAGACGGGGTCGCCGCCGAGTTTTACCAGCTCTCGCCCCACATGGCTGCGCGCCATCGGAATTACTTCAACGGGCAGCGGAAAGGTGCCGAGATGATCCACCCATTTGCTGTCGTCGGCGATGCAGACGAATTCTCTGGCGACGGCGGCGACAATTTTTTCCCGCGTCAACGCGGCGCCGCCGCCCTTGATCAGTTCGAGACGGGGGTTGGTTTCATCGGCGCCATCCACATAAATAGTCACCTCGTCGACGGCATTGAGGTCGTAAACGGGAATGCCGTGGCTTTTAAGCCGCTGCGCCGAGCCGTCGGAACTGGCGACAGTGCCGGCAAATTTGCCTTTGTGGGCAGCAAGTAAATCGATAAAAAAGTTGGCGGTAGAGCCGGTGCCGATGCCGACAATGCTGTCGACATCAATTTTAGTAAGGGTGTAATCTACAGCGGCGGCGGCAACCGCTTGTTTGAGTTCATCCTGGGTCATGGCATGGCTTCTGGTGATTGGCTGAGCTGGCCATTATAAACACTGGGGATGGGGATACCAGCATCGCGGCGCAACCGTCCGCGTCAGCCGTGATTGTCAGTAGCAGTTGTAGGCCACATAGGAACCCTGACCGTCAATAATGGACATTCTGACCAGGGTATTGGCGTTCATCAGTACCGCCTGATCCCGAGCGAGGCGATCCAGTTCAGTTTGGATTTTTTTATCGTTGCGGGGAATACCGATGACGTTATCCAGCACCGAGGTGGACACGGAGCCTACGCGGGTGCAACCGGCAACCTGGTCGTTGGTGAGCATGGCGACACGCTTGCCCGCTTCAGAAACCTTGACCATTGAACATCCCGATACCAGGCTTGCGGCGAGTGCGACGGCGATAAGGGTAGCTGCTGTTTTTTTCATAGTTCCTCTGTTTTCATCCAACATCATCAAATTTTGCATCTCTTGGCTGCCAGGGTAAAGGGCATCAATGGGTATTGGCAGATAGCGCCTGTTTAAGAGCGGCCACCGCTTGTTCCCAGTTTTCGCCGTCGAAATAGACAATCTCAAAATCGCAGTCTTCCAGTGCCGGGGTGTCCAGGCACTGGATATTGACGTTGATCATGTCCGGCGCCGACCTGGGTTTAGTAAAGGGCGCAACGCCGCAGTGCCTGCAGAAATAATGGCTGGCAGTTCTGGTGCCAAACTGATACTTGCTGAGGCTGTCTTCGCCGCTGAGCAGGATAAATTCTGCCGGCGTTACGCGCAGATGACGGGTGCCTTTTTTGCGACAGATAGAACAGTTACAGACAATAACCTTGTTATTGTCTGTAACTGCTGTGAAGCGAATTTTGCCGCAGTGGCAACTGCCCGCATAGGTGGTGGTCATGTTTCCTGTGCATTCCCTGTCAGCTAAAGCCTTAGTCTAGCGCGATGGTGGCAGTTGTTGTAGCCATTTTAGCCATTGCCGTGGCTTGTCATTGTGTCAGCTTGCGCTGGGATTCAGCGGCGGACAAATTTGCCAAAATCGGGTTTTGGCCCTGCGGGTATAATCCCCGAAGGGTTGATGGTTTTGTGGCTGCCGTAATAATGCTGTTTGATATGATCAAAGTGCACCGTTTCCGCTACCCCTGCTACCCCGTAGAGCCGTTCCATATAATCGGGAATATGGCGATATTCGGCGAGTTTATTGCGATTGCATTTGAAATGGCCGTGATAGACAGCATCGAAGCGAATCAAGGTGGTAAACAGTCGCCAGTCCGCTTCGGTGAGTTTATCGCCCACCAGGTACGGCTGTTGTGAAAGCAGATTCTCCACCCAATCGAGGCTGTCGAACAGGGCTGCATAGGCCTTTTCGTAGGCCGCTTGCGAGGTGGCAAAACCGGCGCGGTAAACGCCGTTGTTAATACTGTCGTAAACCCGCTGGTTAATAGCGTCGATATCCTCCCGAAGGCTTTCTGGGTAGTAGTCGTCGCTGTTGCCGGTGATCTGGTTAAAAGCGCTGTTGAAAATGCGAATAATGTCGGCAGATTCGTTATTGACGATGCGTTGCTGTTTTTTGTCCCACAACAGGGGCACGGTGACGCGCCCTTCGTAATCGGGATCAGCCTTCAGATACAGCTCATAGAGAAAGCGCAGACCGTAGAGATCCTCACCTTCTGGGGAAAACGTCCAACCGTTTTCCAGCATCAGCGGTTCAACCACAGTGACGCCTATGTGCTTTTCAAGATCCTTTAACACTCGAAAAATCAGGGTGCGATGCGCCCAGGGGCAGGCCAGGGATACAAACAGGTGATAGCGGCCACTTTCGGCGACAAAGGTGTTGCCCTCTCCTTCTGCGGTTAGCCAATGACGAAAACGACTGTCCTGGCGTTTGAATTCGCCGCCGGATGAATCCGTGTCGTACCATTGGTCGACCCATTTGCCCTGCTGTAAAAGTCCCATGGTTACCTCCTTTGATAGCTGATTAACAAAGGCTAAGCCACAACAGCTTGTGATGCCAGTGCCTGGATTTGCGCTTTGCCATTGGCAAGGATTTCTTCGGGCGCGCGCTTGGAGCCGCTGGCATCGATAATGTGAACATTTTTAACGCCAATAAACTGACAGATCCACTGCAGATAACCGCTGGCAAAATCCACACTAC
This sequence comes from Porticoccaceae bacterium, assembly GCA_050175615.1. GTDB lineage: Bacteria > Pseudomonadota > Gammaproteobacteria > Pseudomonadales > Porticoccaceae > CAYXXZ01. Next base: position 3,618 of record JBFXIU010000099.1, read on the forward strand.
TGCCAATGGGCGTACCCCCGGCGGCAACCACCAGATAGGCGTTGCGAATAGTGGTCAATCCGGCAGGGCCATCGGCGGTGTAGTGAAACGTATGTCCGGCGCGGCAGACGTAGTCAATCCACTGTTTGAGGACGGCGGGCACAGAAAAGTTGTGCATGGCAATGCCAATCACCAGGGTATCCGCCCATTTCAACTCGGCGATGAGCTGGTCGGACAGGCGCTGATGGCGGCGGAAGCTGTCGCTGTCCAGGTGTTGGCTGCCGTGGAGCGCCACCAGGTCTTCAGCGCTGATGACTGGCAGTAAATTATTGGCCAGATCTCTGGTTTTCACCGCAGTGCTGTCGAGTTGCGCGACGACCTCGTCGGTTAAAATGCGGCTGTTGGAACTGTCTGCTCTGGGGCTGGTATCAATTTTCAAAATATTCATTGTCGACTCCTTATAAATGAAAGACTCAATTAACGTGCTGCCAAAATGCGGTCTACGCTGAGGCTGCCAGCGCCGCGAATCGCCAGGGCAAGGGAGGCGCCCAGCAGCGCAAGACCGAATTCATAGCCGTTATTGGCCATAAACAGACCGTTTTGAATATGCACGGCGAGAATGGCGACAACCATGGTGAACGCGGTAACAATGGCAGCGGGTCTGGTGAGTAAGCCCAGCAGCAACAGAATGCCGCCAAAAAATTCGCCGCTGCCGGCCAGCACCGCCATCAATGCGCCGGGGGAAAGGCCGATGGAATCCAGCCATTGACCCGTGCCCTCAATGCCATAGCCGCCAAACCAGCCGAACAGTTTCTGGGCGCCGTGGGCGCTGTAAATAACGCCAGCGGCAATCCGCAGGGGCAGATCATCAAAACCGTTGCGGGTTGCAATCAATAATGTGGAGATGTTCATCGATTTTCCTTTCAGTGAATTTGACTTGTGTGTCCATTGTAGTTGCTGGCTTTTATTTAAATAATCGCTTAATTTAGTTCAGTCTAATCAAAAAATTTGAACAATTTATGGCCGCCATTACCTTTGAGCTTTTAGAAATTCTCGACGCCATCGACCGCCGTGGCAGCTTTGCCGCTGCCGCCAATGAACTCAATCGAGTGCCCTCCGCCCTGTCCTACAGCATCCAGAAGTTTGAAGAGGCGCTGGGGCTGAGCCTCTTTGTCCGCCAGGGGCGCAAATCCGTATTCACTCCGGCGGGCAGATTGCTGCTGGAGCAGGGCCGTCATCTGCTCAATGCTGCGGGTGTGCTCAGTGATGATGTCCGTACTCTGGCAACGGGTTGGGAGCCGAGGCTCAAAATCGCCGTCGATTCTCTGGTCTCTGTGGATGCGGTTATGGCTGTGCTCAACGAATTTCTGGGCGCCCATCCCGGGGTCGAAATTGACCTTTGCGAAGAAGTGCTCGGCGGCACCTGGGAGTCACTGATCGAGGATAGAGTACAACTGGTCATCGGCGCCCCCGACCCAAAACCCCCGGGACATGGATTGCGCTGTGAATTGCTGGGCAAGGTGGAGCGGGTCTTTGCTGTCAGCCCCAACCACCCCCTGGCGAAAAGTCCGAAAACTCTCAGTGCAGATGAGATTGCCCACCACCGCATTGTTATCGTTCACGATTCCAGCCGCTCCACCGTGCCCCGCGCCACCCGGCTGCTCAACGAGGACAAACATTTCTATGTGCAGACCATCGCTCAGAAAATAGCGGCACAAAAAGCGGGCATCGGCGCCGGTTTTTTACCCCGCAATCTGGTTGCAGACGACCTTGCCAGCGGCAGACTGGTGGAGCTGGAAGTCAGGGGTGTCAACCTTGAAGACCCCCTTTATCTGGCCTGGAAAACCAACAACAAGGGACAGGGGCTGAGGGCTCTGGCGACCATGCTGCTGGCGGCAAAGATACCACTCTGAGGCAGCATGTGTTGCTGAAGGGGTGCATGCCACGGAAGTAACGAATAGAACGGTTCCGTGGCATGGGTTGTGGCAGTTTACTGAAACCGCATTTTTCAACAGCCCCTTAGTGCATAACGGCGTCAAAAATTTCTATAAACGAAGGATGATGTTCAATCGTCAGATCCATATTGAAAATTTTTGCCAGCTCCGCAGCGGTGATAACCCCGACGATTTCCCTGCTGTTGGTGTTGACCACCATCATGTAGGGCACCGCTTCTGTTTTGAGCAGGGCAACGAGCTTGCCCGCCGTGGATCGGCAAAATTCACTGTAGTCGACCGCCAAAATCAGGTTTCTGGGCACCATCAGATCTTTCACCTGCATATCGCTGCGGCGGCGGCCTGCGCTGACTTGCTGCATGATGGCCTGTTCAGAGAGAGAGCACTCCATCACCACGCCACAAAAGTGACCCTTATCATCCACCACCAACAGCAGTGAAGAGTGGCTGTTGGCCAGCGCATGTTGCGCCTCTTTGAGCTGCATTTTTGCGGGCACGGTCAGTGCGGGGTGAATTCTGAAATCCAGCAGAATATCTGTGGCTGGCGAATTGACGGTGATATCCGGGCGCGATTGCAGATCAGCTAACTCAAAGCCAGCGCCCAGATTAAAAGGTTGTGGATATTTAACGGCCATATTCATGTCCTCATTCTCAAAAGAGAAAACAGAGTGATTTTTCGTTGCCGCAGTTAGCGGCATTTAAAATGCAATTACACTGTCAATAATGAGGGGGAAGGCGGTGCGCGAATGCCATTGGCGGCATAGAAGGGAGTGACAAAAACAACCACCAGCCCCAGGGCAACACCCTTGGCAGCGGCAGAAAGGGCTAGCTGTTGTAGCTCAAAAGGGCGAAATTCGGGGTCGTCGTCGCCGACATTTTGGGACTCAGCAACACTGGTGAACGTATCCCGGTTCTCGAAGAAACCAATGATAGCCTTGCTAGAGGATTCGGCAACGGGTTTAGAATGCCTGTTGCCGTCAGGCAAAAGAAGCGCGCTGCCCAGAAACAGGCAGGTGAAAACAAGCAGGGCTTTTACAGTGCCCAGAGTGAGCGCTCTTGCGTTCATAGCGTTAAAATTTTTATGGCCTCAGGGATTCAAAACCGGAAACAGTATTGTCAGCATAAACCCATTGGCGAAAATCCGCCATCACTTCACTGAAAATGGCAAGCCGTCATCTCAGCTTGAAGATATAGAGTTTATTTTCTATCAGGTATTTTATGTATTAACATCGTCTACAAAGGAATCTGTTTTTCGTCTTGCATTCATGCGTTATGTGGAACAGAAAACCCTTCAGACCTAAGAATATAAAGACCCGACATGCTTGCGCAGTGGTCGGGTCGGATTCGGTACATTTAAGACCTTATTGTAGTAACGGCTCTCACCCCGGATGACTACAATGCTTCAATGGTACACAACTTGATTCAAGGAGGAAAGCCATGATGTTATCCACACCCCAAGTTCCGACCTATACTCTGGGGTTGGACATTGGCATCGCCTCGGTAGGTGCGGCATTGCTGGGCGAAGATCGAATCATTGGCTTGCATGTGCGCACCTTCGACCGTGCGGAAACAGCCAAGGAAGGCGAATCACTGAACAAAATTCGCCGCGAGTCCCGCTTAACCAGGCGGCGCATTCAGCGTCGTGCTCATCGCCTGCTGCGCTTGCGTCGTCTGTTCAAACGTCAAGGCATGATCCCAACCGCTGACACCTCCTCCTTCTCACACACTCTGTCTCCCTGGCAGCTTCGGGCAGAAGGACTGGATAGGTCACTGGACTCCAGAGAATGGGCGGCAGCGCTATACCACATCATTAAGCATCGCGGCTTTCACTCCAGCCGAAAGAGCGAGGCGAAAGCGGACGAAAAAACAGGTCAGATGCTTTCTGGCGTCAACGCCAATCAGCGTAAACTTCGAGAATCAGGCTACCGTACTGTTGGCGAGCTAGCAGCCCTTCACCCTGACTTTGCCAGGGTAAAACGCAACAAGGGCGGCGACTATGGCCACACCTTTGCCCGCAGCGATCTTGAAGCCGAGCTTCACATACTGTTTGAACTACAACGAGCACATGGCAACCCTCATGCATCAACCGAACTTGAGAAGGCCATCCACATCCTGCTCATGCAACGCCGTCAGACATTGTCGGGAGCGGGTCTGCTCGACATGGTTGGTCGCTGCACCTTCGAACCTGGCGAATATCGCTCTCCCAAGGCCAGCTATTCAGCGGAACAATTTGTCTGGCTGACACGGATGAATAACCTGAGACTCAGCGGTATAGGCGAGACACGGGCACTTAGCCAAGAGGAACGTCAGTTGCTTATTTCCATGCCTTTTGAGCAGACCAAGCTGACGTACAAGCAGGTGCGGACAAAACTCGGCATCCCGGAACACCTTCGCTTCGTTGGGCTTCGCTACCCCCGCCAGGCAGAGGAGGGCAAAGACCCTGAAATCGGCACCCTGTTTGAAGCCAAGGCATACCACAGCCTGCGTCTCGCCTACGAAAGGGCTGGACTAAAACTGGAATGGCAACGGGATGGTCAGAACCCGTCAAGGCTGAATGAACTTGCTTATGCCCTGACGGTATTCAAGGATGACAGTGAAGCGAGGCAGTGGTTGACCGAACAAAAAATAGAACCAGCCATTATTGAGGCTGTACTGACGGAATCCTTCAGCGATTTCATTCGACTTTCCGCCAAGGCTCTGACAAATATCCTGCCCCACATGGAACAGGGCAAGCGCTATGACGAAGCGGTGCAGTTGGCAGGGTACTTCCATCACAGCAACCTGCCTCGTCCAGCCAAATCCCACTACATTCCACGGTTCGGGCGAGATTTTGTCACAAATCCGGTGGTGGCTCGCGCGCTCAATCAAGCGCGAAAGTTGGTGAACGCCATTGTGCGCGAATACGGCTCGCCTGCAGCAGTTCATATTGAGCTCGCGCGCGACCTCAGCAAGCCCTTTGAAGAACGACGGAAAATCCAAAAGGAGCAAGAGGGTTACCAGAAAACCCGCCTCGACGACATTACCCACTTTGAGGAAAATTTTGGCTTTATCCCCAAAGGAATCCATCTGGCGAAATGGCGGCTATACCGAGAGCAGAGCGGCAAATGCGCCTACAGTCAAAAACCGCTGGACACCCACCGATTGTTTGAGGATGGCTATACAGAGATCGATCATGCCCTGCCCTACTCCCGTAGTTTCAACGATGGCATGAACAACAAGGTGCTGGTATTGACGGCAGAGAACCGCAACAAAGGCAACCAAACACCCTACGAATACCTCGGCGGTGCGGAGGACAGTGAGCTTTGGCATACGTTCGTCGTCTGGGTTAACAGCAACAAAAACTACCGCGAGGGCAAGCGTCGTAATTTGTTGCGCAAGGATTTTGGCGGTGAGGCCGCCAGCGAATTTCGGGATCGTCACCTGAATGACACACGCTACATTGCCCGTGAATTCAAGCACTTGGTGGAAACCCACCTCGAACTTGCCGGCCACAACGGCGATAGTCAACGCTGCGTAGTGATCAGCGGTCAACTCACGGCTTACCTCCGCAACCGCTGGGGTCTGAACAAAAACAGGCAAGAAGGCGATCTACACCACGCCCTCGATGCTGCGGTGGTCGCCGCGTGCAGCCGGGGGATGGTCAAACGGTTGTCGGACTACTCCCGGCGCGGTGAATTGGAGTTTGCCCGGGGTCAATTTTGCGATCCGGAAACTGGTGAGATCATCGACCTCTTGTCCTTGCGAACTTTAGAGCGTCATTTCCCCCAACCCTGGGATCACTTTCGCGAAGAACTACTTGCCTGGCTGTCCCCGAATCCAACCGAACGCTTGGCCAGGCTGGACACCTACACACCCGATCTATTGCAATGTATCCGCCCGGTTCGAGTCTCGCGCGCTCCCACCCGTCGGGGCTTGGGGGCTGCACACCAGGAAACCATCCGTTCCGTAAAATACCTTGAACAAGGCAAAAGTACCGTCAAGACACCACTGGAAAAACTCAGTTTAAAGAGCTTGCCGGACATGGTGGGCTATGATGATCCACGCAATCGCCAGCTGATTGATCTTTTGGAAAGTCGATTGAAACAACACGGGGACGACGGCAAGAAGGCTTTCAAGGAACCCATCTACAAACCAACCAGGAATGGCACACTCGGCTCCATTATCAGGGCGATAAAGATGTTCACCGTCCAGAAAAGTGGGCTGCTCGTCAGGAATGGTATTGCCAACAATGGCGATATGATCAGAGCGGATATCTTCAAGGTAGGCAAAAATTTTCGTGTGGTGCCACTCTATGCGTCAGATGTGGTGAAAGCCGTGCTACCGAACCTGGCCGTGGTCGCCTACAAGCCTAAGACTGAATGGACAAGCATGGAAGAAAACTCAACCTTCCTGTTTAGCCTTTATCCCAATGATTGGGTAAGAATTACATTAAAAAATAATGAACCCAAAGAAGGTTATTACGCAGGCTTAAACATATCTACAGGAGCTATGTCCATGTGGACACATGACAGGAATCAGAGTGGGGGGAAAAGGGCGTTCATTGAAGGAATTGGAATCAAAACAGCAGTTAATGTCGAAAAGTTTCATGTGGATTTATTGGGCAACCTTCATAAGGTTCACCAGGAAACCCGTCAACCTCTGAAGCCCCGGCGCTAAGACGATGGGCTGGCGTAGCGTAGTTATCAGTCACCCTTCCTACCTGAAATATAAGCAAGGGGCATTGAAGGTGGAGCAACAGGATGGCGAGGTCAGCCTGCCGTTGGAGGACATCTCCGTACTGCTGCTGGACAATCCCCAGATTACCCTGAGTACCCAGCTGCTATCCGCCTGCGCCAACCAACAGATTGTCGTGATCACCGTCGGCGCCGACCACCACCCAAACGGCGTACTGCTGCCCCACCAACCGCACAGCCGTGCCCTAAAAGTGATGACAGCGCAGATAGGCATGTCGCAGCCACAGAAAAAACGCCTGTGGCAACATCTGGTGAAACAAAAAATCCTGAATCAAAGCAATGTATTGCGACATTTTGGCGAGGAGCGAACCGCTGCAAGGCTCGCAAAGCTGGTCAATGACGTAAACTCCGGCGACACCGGCAATGCCGAAGGCCAGGCCAGTCAGCTCTATTTTCCGGCGCTTTTCGGCCTCGGTTTTGGACGCCAGCAACCCCGCTTCCACAACGCTGCTCTCAACTACGGCTACGCAATCATCCGCGCTGCCCTGGCTCGCAATCTGGTGGGCTACGGTTTTATTACTGCGTTGGGTCTGCACCATCGCAACGAACAGAACCAGTTTAATCTGGCGGATGACCTGATCGAACCTTTCCGCCCCCTCTTGGATGCCTACCTGCTGGTTCACTTCCCTCGGGAAAAGCAGGAAGAGCTTGCCCCGACCGACAAAGCCACTTTGGTCAACATACTGCACCAGGATATTGCCGCAACCGACTCCAACGGCACACAGACGCGAACCGAACTGCTGACAGCGATCGAAGCGGCAGTGATTAGCCTGTCTCAACGGTTGCACGACGGTGGCAACCGACTCCACTTGCCTCTGTTCGCTACCGACTGACTTTCGCCATGAGCAAGGAGACACGTCGATTTATGCGCCTTATAGTCTTCTTTGATTTGCCCACTATCACCCACCAGGATAAAAAGGCCTATACCCTGTTCCGACGGTTTCTGATCAAGGATGGCTACGACATGATCCAATGGTCGGTATACGGCAGAATCATCAACGGTTTTGACAACCTTGAAACCCATTTACAGCGGCTAACCGCAAACCTGCCACCTGAGGGCTCTATTCGCTGTCTCCAGGTGAGTGAAAAGCAATTCGCGCAGATGAAATTGCTGGTTGGCCTGCCAAAAAAGCAGGAAAAAACGGTGACAGCAGCCCAATTGGTGTTGCTTTAAACCATTTTTCTGGCAGCGAAAACCCGCGCCAAGCCAAGCCTGGCGCGGGTTTCAGTGGAGGGTATTGTAGTCATCCGGGGTGAGAGAGGGAACTACAACTCTCTACGACAATAGGGGGAGCGCGGATAGATTGTAGTCATCCGGGGTGAGAGAGGGAACTACAACATCGATGCTGCCCTTGTTGACCTGTTTAAAATTGTAGTCATCCGGGGTGAGAGAGGGAACTACAACCGCTGTGATCCGTGGCGCTTTCGGCAGTTTATTGTAGTCATCCGGGGTGAGAGAGGGAACTACAACCCACCCGTTTAATGGGCTTTCGGTTGTGCTATTGTAGTCATCCGGGGTGAGAGAGGGAACTACAACGTAATCCCTGATGACGTGCTGGCAGAATTTATTGTAGTCATCCGGGGTGAGAGAGGGAACTACAACCGTATTGCCCGCCGACCTCGCCGTACAGCTATTGTAGTCATCCGGGGTGAGAGAGGGAACTACAACCAATAAAACCATCAATATCGAGATTGGTTTATTGT
>JBFXIU010000100.1:0-11963 GCA_050175615.1 Porticoccaceae bacterium
CCAGTGGTGCCACGGAAAGATTAACATTCCGCGGTAGTTACAATGCAAGGCCGAGACTGGCACCAGACGGAAGAACGCTGGTGATGGTGCACCGTGACAATGGCCAGTTCCACATTGCTTCCCAGGATTTAATCACCAAAGATTTCCGCGTGCTCACAGGGACGTTCCTGGATGAGTCGCCTACGGTGGCGCCCAACGGGGCAATGTTGCTCTATGCCACCAAACGGGGCGGAAAGGGGCTTCTGGCTGCCGTTTCCATTGATGCTGGTGTAAAATTCTTTTTGCCGGCGAGGGAAGGCGATGTTAGAGAACCTGCTTGGTCACCGTTTTTATAGAACTGGTTAATATCAGGGCTTTTGCCCATCAAAGGAGAAAAAAATGAGTTTTCAAACGATCAAAACTGGCTTTTTAATCGCGTTGTTGTCAACGTTCCTGGCCGCGTGTTCCAGCACCTCCACCGAAGATGGCAGTGCCGGCGCCGGCGTCGACGGCAGTGCAGGCGGTGTTTCCACTGGTACTGCGGGTGATGGTTCCGCCTATGGCGACGATCTTTCCGCTGGCGGTCTCGCTACAGTCTTTTACTTTGATTTTGATTCATCGACTCTGAAGTCTGAGGCACGTGCCGCACTCAACATGCACGCCCAGCGTCTCAGAGCCAATCCTCTCTACGTTCGCCTCGAAGGTCATGGTGATGAGCGCGGAACCCGCGAATACAACATGGCTCTCGGCGAGCGTCGCGCCAATGCTGTAAAAGAATATCTGGTTCTCCAGGGTGTTAACGGCGAGTACCTGGAAGCGATCAGCTACGGTGAAGAACGCCCTGCAGCCCTGGGCAGCGACGAGTCGTCCTGGTCGATGAACCGCCGTGTCGAAATGACCAAAAGGTAATTGAACTCTAAGCGTTCGAGCCAGGTAAGGTTTGTCCTGCCTGGCTTTTGTTTGACGGAGGAATAGCGATGAAAAAATGGGTCGGACAGAGACTGGTCGGGATTTCCCTTATCCTGGTATCAGCGCTGGTTAATGCCGCTGGCGCGCCGGTGGAAGAGATCGGCCCCGATTTTTCTTCCTATCCTCAGCAAGCTGCGCCTCAGCCCCAGGCGGCACAACCCAAAGCAACAGCTGGTGGTTCCAATCAGGCGGTGATTGATCTCCATTATGAGATGCAATCCTTGCGCGAGGAAGTTCGCACACTGCGAGGCATGGTTGAAGAACAGGCTCACGACCTGCGAGAGCTGCGTCAGCGCCAACTCGACGACTACCAAGACCTGGATCGCCGCCTCGGCGGCGGTGCAGCGGCTGATTCATCAAATGCTTCGGCGCCATCGCCGGATATGCCCACAATGCAAGCCGCATCCCCTGAAGTTTCTGAACCTGCGCCGGAATTCGCCAGTGGCCAGGATTCTGCCAATGATGATGCCGGAGAATACGAGGCCTATACGCAAACCTATAATTTGCTCAAAGCCCGCAAGATCGATGAGGCTGTAGCTGGTTTCAAAACGCTGGTGGCGAAATACCCCAACGGCAAATACACTGCCAATTCCCATTATTGGCTGGGTGAAATTTATCTGCTACAGAATAATCTCCCAGAAGCTGAAAAGGCCTTTGGCGCTGTGACGGTAAGTTTTCCTGCCCACAGAAAAGCCCCTGACGCCATGTTCAAGCTTGCCAAGGTCTATCACCTTCAGGGTCAAAATGACCGCGCCAAACAGCTGTTGACCAAAGTTGCTGCGGGCAATACTAGCGCAGCCTCTCTGGCGAAAGCCTATCTGAGTGAAAATTTCTGACCTTTGCCCCCACAGATTGTGGTGCTGAGGGGGAGATAAGGTGCTGGTACCCATGTCTGCGGAAACTGTCAAAATAACGGAAATTTTTTACTCTCTCCAGGGAGAAACCAGCACTGTAGGGCTTCCGACGGTATTTGTCCGCCTCACCGGCTGTCCGTTGCGCTGTGTCTATTGCGACACCGAATACGCTTTTTATGGTGGCCAGCGCATGGCCTTGACGGAGGTTGTTGCCGAAGTCAAAAAGCTCAATGCTCCCTGGGTCACTGTGACCGGGGGAGAGCCACTGGCACAAAAAGGCAGCCACAGCCTGATGAAAGCACTGTGCGATGAAGGTTATCAGGTTTCACTTGAAACCAGCGGCGCCTTATCCATCGCCGATGTCGACAGTCGCGTCACAATTATTCTCGATCTTAAAACCCCGTCCTCCGGTGAGATGGCGCGCAACCTCTACGAAAATCTGCCGCTGCTAAAAGCTGTGGATGAGGTCAAATTCGTTGTGGGTGACCGCCAGGATTATGAGTGGTCACGGATGAAAGTGGATGAGTACGCATTGCTCGACAAAGTGGGCAACGTGTTGTTTTCTCCGGTTTTCTCCAAACTATCCGCCAGCGATCTTGCCGACTGGATTGTTGCCGACAGGCTTGCCGTGCGCATGCAGTTGCAACTCCATAAAATTCTCTGGAATGATGAACCAGGTCGCTAGTTCACCATGAAGCAAAACAAAAAAGCTGTAGTTCTGGTTTCCGGCGGACTGGATTCTGCCACTGTGCTCGCCATTGCTCGAAATGCTGGCTTTGATTGCTATACCCTCAGCTTTGATTACGGCCAGCGCCATCGCTCTGAGCTGGAAGCTTCGAATCGGGTGAGTGAAGCCCTGGGTGCCAAAGAGCACAAAACCCTGGTGATTGATCTGCGCGCTATCGGCGGCTCGGCATTGACCGATGACTCCATCGATGTCCCTGAGGAAGAAACCAGCGGTATCCCCATAACCTATGTTCCCGCACGGAATACCGTATTCCTGTCTATTGCCCTGGGCTGGGCTGAAGTTTTACAGGCGGCGGATATTTTTATCGGCGTCAATGCCGTGGATTATTCCGGCTATCCAGATTGTCGGCCGGAATTTATCAAGGCATTTGAAGTTATGGCCAATTTGGCCACAAAAGCCGGCGTTGAAGGTGGGCAATTGAGAGTTCATGCGCCCTTGGTGAAGATGACCAAAGCAGAGATTATCAAACAGGGCATTTCTCTTGGGGTGGACTACGGACTCACGGTTTCCTGCTATCAGGCAAACCGCATAGGCGAAGGTTGTGGTCGCTGTGACAGCTGCCGTTTGCGCAAGCAGGGGTTTGCCCAGGCAGGGGTGGTTGATCCCACAAAATATTACAAATAATGCCATTTCAGTGTTGACGAAAAAAAAATAATCAGTAAGATGTGCGCCTCTTCGGGTCGTTAGCTCAGTTGGTAGAGCAGTTGGCTTTTAACCAATTGGTCGCTGGTTCGAATCCAGCACGACCCACCAAATTAAAAAGGCTCACCCATCGGGTGGGCCTTTTTAATTTGGCCTGATTGTACGGTTTTGTTCTTCGAGGCGCGGTTCGACAAAACGCGACGAGGAGGCAGCGTTTTGGGCAAGGAGCGCAGCGACGCAGCCCCGCAGGGGTGATTGCGGCCACAGGGCGCAATCATCAATCCAGCACGGGATCTACCAAAGTAGGGGGTTTGTCCCAGGCTCACCCATCGGGTGGGCCTTTTTAATTTGGCCTGATGGTACGGTTTTGTTCTTCGAGGCGCGGTTCGACAAAACGCGACGCAGAGGCAGCGTTTTGGACAAGGAGCGCAGCGACGCAGCCCCGCAGGGGTGATTGCGGCCACAGGGCGCAATCATCAATCCAGTACGACTCACCAAACTCAAGGTTCGTTGACAGACAGGCCTTTTATGACCAAAGCCAGGGGCTCAGAGTGGTGAAAAAGGTGGCATTGCCGCTTTGGGCTAATAAATGAGCGTCAATGAGTTGCCGATACTGCTCCCCTATGGCAAAATCGCCCCCCTTCTTCGGTTGAGGCCGGAAATGCGAAAGTGGCGGAACTGGTAGACGCGCTGGATTTAGGTTCCAGTGGGGTAACCCGTGAGAGTTCGAGTCTCTCCTTTCGCACCATATTAATGTTTGTGACATACACCTATTTTCTTTATTGAAAAGTAATGGCGAGGAAAAACCATGCAGGTTTCCATTGAGACAGTTTCCGACCTTGAACGTCGCATGACCATTGGCGTGCCCGCTGAGCAGGTCGATAACGAAGTAAATGACAGGCTTGTAAAGGCTGCTGCCACTGTCCGTCTCGACGGCTTCCGCAAGGGCAAGGTGCCCATGAAAGTGCTGCGTCAGCGCTTTGGCAAAGGTGTGCGTCAGGAAGTGGTTGGCGATGTGGTCAGCCGCACCTTTGCCGATGCGGTTCAAAAAGAAAACGTCCGCCCTGCGGGACAGCCAAGTATCGAGTCCCTCACCGACAACCCTGGTCAGGATCTTGAATTTGTTGCTGTGTTTGAGGTTTATCCAGACATTCAGCTGCAGGCTTTTGACGCTATTTCCATATCTCGGCCAGTCGCTGAAGTGACCGAGGCGGATGTCGACAAAATGATCGATGTTCTCTGTAACCAGCATGCAACCTGGGAATCTGCCGGGCGTTCAGCGCAGTTGGACGATCAGGTCAATATTGATTACACCGGTCGCAAAGAGGGTGAAGAATTTGCCGGCGGCAAGGCCGAGGGTTCAAATTTGGTGCTCGGTTCCGAGCAGATGATTCCCGGCTTTGAAGATGCCATCGTCGGCATGGGTGCCGGCGATAGCAAAACTGTTAGCCTGAGCTTTCCCGAGGATTACCACAACGAAGAGCTGAAAGGGGCTGCGGTCGAATTTGATATCAAGGTTAATGATGTCAAAGAGAAAAAACTGCCAGAACTCAATGAAGACTTTTTCGCCAAGTTTGGCGTTAAAGACGGCGGTCTGGAAAAATTCCGTGAAGAAGTGCGCAATAATATGGAGCGGGAGCTTCGCAACGCGGTGAAAAACAAAGTTAAAACCCGCCTTATGAATGAGCTGCGCAAGCTCCACTCTGTGGAGGTGCCCAAGTCTTTGCTGAAGGGCGAGATTCAGGCTTTGCGTCGTCAAATGCTCAGCCAGTTTGGGGGCGGCCATAATTTTGATGAATCCCTGCTTCCCGACGACCTATTTGCCGAAGAAGCAGAAAAGCGGGTCGCTCTCGGCTTGATTGTTGCGAAAATCATTGAGTCTGCAGAAATTCGAACTGATGGTGACAGGGTTAAGTTGCAAATTGAAGAAATTGCCTCCACCTATGAAGAGCCGCAGGAAGTTATCAACTACTATTACAGCAATGAACAACTGCTGAATAATATTCAGTCTGCTGTTCTTGAAGATCAGGTGGTTGACCATATTCTTGCCAGCGCCAATGTCGCCGAGCAAAGCTGCAGCTATGAGGAGGCGGTTCAACCGGATCAGCCTGCAGAATCTGCGACTGAGTCTGAAACTGCCGATAGCGCTGAAAGCTAATAAATAGTCCTCTTTTGTGAAAGGCAGGTGCTATATCGTACTTGCCTTATCACCTTTCCCCGTTACAATGCCTGCATAGTTTTTTTCCAAAAGCCAGATATGGAGTTATGCCAATGAGTTCGGTGCTGGATATTCAGAATGCGGGCGGTCTAGTCCCCATGGTTGTCGAACAGACAGCGAGAGGGGAGCGCGCTTTCGACATCTATTCCCGTCTGCTCAAGGAGCGGATCATTTTTCTTGTCGGTCCCGTCGAAGATTATATGGCGAACCTTGTGGTTGCCCAATTGCTGTTTCTTGAGTCTGAAAATCCTGATAAGGACATTCATCTCTATATCAATTCCCCCGGCGGTTCTGTGACCGCCGGGCTGTCAATTTATGACACCATGCAATTCGTCAAGCCCGATGTCAGCACCATGTGTATCGGTCAGGCAGCCAGCATGGGCGCCTTTTTGCTTGCCGCTGGCGCTGCCGATAAGCGCTACTGTCTTCCCAACGCCAGGGTGATGATTCATCAGCCCAGTGGCGGCGCTCAGGGGCAGGCTTCAGACATCCATATTCAGGCGCAGGAAATTCTCAAAATTCGCGAACGCCTCAACCGATTGATGGCTCACCATACTGGCCAGACTCTCGACAGGATTGCCCTCGATACTGAGCGTGACAACTTTATGGATGCAGAGACGTCAAAAGAATACGGGCTGGTTGACCACGTTCTGGACAAGCGCCCTTGAAGTAAGGTAGTCTGGTTCCAGTGAATCACAGCAATATTTTTTAATGGTATGTTTTATATGGTTTTTTCTGAGGCGAAGCAATGAGCGGACAAGGTAAATCCGACGATAATGGCAAGTTGCTTTATTGCTCTTTTTGCGGCAAGAGCCAGCATGAGGTGCGCAAACTGATTGCCGGCCCCTCTGTCTTTATTTGCGACGAGTGTGTCGATCTTTGCAATGACATCATTTCAGAAGAAATCCAGGACGATGCCAGCGGGAAGGGCGGCGACAAGCTGCCGACACCGGAAGAGATTAAAAATATTCTCGACCAGTACGTCATCGGCCAGAAAAGGGCGAAGAAAGTTCTTTCCGTTGCGGTCTACAATCATTACAAACGGCTCCAGGGTGCATCCGCGAAAAGTGATGTGGAGCTTGGCAAAAGCAACATTTTGCTCATCGGTCCCACGGGTAGCGGTAAAACCCTGCTCGCCGAGACGCTGGCAAGGCTGCTCGATGTGCCTTTCACCATCGCCGACGCCACGACCCTCACCGAAGCCGGTTATGTCGGGGAAGATGTTGAGAATATTATTCAAAAATTGCTGCAAAAATGCGACTACGACGTTGAAAAGGCGCAGCGCGGTATTGTCTATATCGATGAAATTGACAAAATTTCCCGCAAGTCGGACAACCCATCGATTACCCGCGACGTCTCTGGCGAAGGCGTGCAACAGGCGCTGCTCAAACTGATTGAAGGCACAGTGGCGTCGGTTCCCCCCCAGGGTGGGCGCAAGCATCCACAGCAGGAATTTTTGCAGGTCGACACATCTAATATCCTCTTTATTTGTGGCGGCGCCTTTGCCGGCTTGGAAAAGGTTATTAGAGATCGTTCCGAGAAGGGCGGTATTGGTTTTGGTGCCGAAGTGAAAAGCAAAGAGACTCGCGTCAACATTGGCGAAACTCTCACTGGTGTTGAGCCTGAAGATCTGGTCCGCTACGGTTTGATTCCAGAGTTTGTAGGCCGCTTGCCTGTCATTGCCACTCTTGAGGAGCTTGATGTCGCCGCTCTGGTGAACATTCTTGTGGAGCCGAAAAACTCGCTGGTCAAGCAGTATTCAGCCCTCTTTGAGATGGAAGATGTTGAGCTGGATATTCGTCGCGATGCCCTGGATGCCATTGCCGCCAAGGCCTTGGAGCGCAAGACAGGCGCCCGGGGCTTGCGCTCGATCCTGGAGAATGTTCTTCTCGATATCATGTATGAAATTCCCTCGCAAACCAATGTCGCCAAGGTAGTGGTTGACGCTGCAGTGATTCGCGGTGAGTCTGAGCCTCTCGTGGTTTACGAAAGCAACGACAAGGCCGCAGCCAGTAGCGACGATTAACAGCCTTCTGTGTGTTTAAAAAGCCGGATTTACAAAATCCGGCTTTTTTATTTCAGGTGGAATATTCCCTGTTTGATGCGCGCAGAGTGTTTTTATACAACGGGGTTATGTCATTTCCACCTCTTTCCGTGCTATTTTTCCTGTATGCCTTGTTATCCTGCGGCATGCCCCCATATCACAGGCAAATGGCACAATATTTGTTGGCACCCTGTTAGCGCTGTAGATGTTGTTGCTTTCCTGTGTGGAGAAATTAATCGAGGTCACTATGGGACAAGAAGCCTATCAAGAGAAAAATTTAACGCAACTTCCGCTGCTGCCACTGCGCGACGTGGTTGTGTTCCCCCATATGGTTGTGCCCCTGTTTGTCGGGCGTGAAAAATCCATTCTTGCCCTTGAAGAATCGATGGCAGAGCACAAGCAAATCATCCTTGTCGCCCAACGCAACGCATCAGAAGACGACCCCGATGCCGATGGCGTTTACCGAGTCGGGACCCTGGCCAATATTCTTCAGATGCTGAAACTCCCGGATGGTACGGTTAAGGTTCTCGTGGAGGGTAGCGAGCGGGTCGACATCAAAGCCATCGACAAGGATCCCGGATACCTCGAGGCGACTTTTGAATATATTGACGACCAGTTGGTGCCGGAGTCTGAGGCCGATGCCTTGATGCGCTCATTGATGTCGCAATTCGAGCAGTACGTCAATCTCAGCAAAAAAATTCCCTCGGAAGTGGTCACCACTCTGGCCGGTATCGACGAAATCAGTCGGCTCACCGACACCATCGCCACCCATATGACCATCGCCCTGGAGCAAAAACAGAAAGTGCTCGAGGCCGCCAGTGTGCAGGCGCGCATCGATATGATCATGGGCTTTATGGATGCCGAAATCGAAGTCTTTCAGATTGACAAGCGCATTCGTGGCCGCGTCAAGAAACAGATGGAAAAAAGTCAGCGCGAGTACTATCTCAATGAGCAGATGAAAGCGATTCAAAAAGAGCTCGGCGAAAGCGAAGATGGCGTCAGCGAAATTGAACAGCTCGAAAACCGCGTCAAAGAAGCCGGAATGACAAAAGCGGCGGAAGAAAAAGCCCTTGCCGAGATCAATAAGCTGAAGATGATGTCGCCCATGTCAGCGGAAGCTTCGGTATTGCGTGGCTATGTCGACTGGATGCTCAACGTTCCCTGGAAAAAGCGTTCCAAAGTTCGCCATGATATCGCTCTTGCTGAAGCAGTTCTCAATGAAGATCACTACGGCCTGGAGGAGGTCAAAGAGCGAATTCTGGAGTTCCTTGCGGTACAGAAACGGGTCAAAAAACTCAAAGGCCCTGTGCTGTGCCTGGTTGGCCCTCCAGGCGTGGGCAAAACGTCTCTGGGGGAATCCATCGCCAGGGCGACCGGACGCAAATTTGTGCGCATGTCACTGGGTGGTGTGCGCGATGAGGCTGAAATTCGCGGCCATCGCCGCACCTATATAGGTTCTCTGCCAGGAAAACTGGTGCAAAAAATGTCCAAAGTGGGCGTTAAAAATCCGCTGTTTCTTCTCGATGAGATTGACAAAATTGGCATGGATCACCGCGGCGACCCAGCGTCGGCGTTGCTTGAGGTCTTGGATCCCGAACAGAATCACGCCTTTAATGATCATTACCTAGAAGTGGATTACGATTTGTCCGAGGTGCTGTTTATCTGTACCGCCAACTCCCTGAATATCCCTGGCCCCTTAAGAGATCGAATGGAAGTCATTCGAATTCCAGGTTATACGGAAGCGGAAAAAATCAATATCGCCATGAAGTATCTGCTGCCCAAGCAGATCAAAGCCAACGGCCTCAAAGATACTGAAATCCGTGTTGCCGAAGAAGTCATGAGCGATATTATTCGCTACTACACCAGGGAAGCTGGCGTGCGTGGCCTCGAACGGGAAATTGCCAAAATTTGCCGCAAGGTGCTCACCATTAAGGTTAAGGAAAACACCTCAACTACCTATAAGGTTAACTCCGACAACCTTGAAAATCTTCTCGGTGTCAGGAAGTTTGATTTTGGTCGTGCAGAGGAAGATAACCAGATTGGTCAGGTCACTGGTCTGGCCTGGACATCCGTGGGCGGTGAACTGCTGACAATTGAGGCGGCGGCGGTGCCCGGCAAAGGCGAGATTTTCCGCACAGGTCTTCTGGAAAAAGTCATGCAGGAATCCATTCAGGCTGCCCGCACAGTGGTGAGAAGCCGCTCCCAACAGCTGGGTATCGCCAAAAGCTGTCACACTAAGTACGATCTCCATATCCATGTGCCTGAGGGTGCAACGCCGAAGGACGGCCCCAGCGCGGGTATTGCCATGTGTACGGCCTTTGTCTCTGTGCTCAGTGGGGTTCCGGTAAGGGCCGATGTCGCCATGACCGGTGAAATCACCCTGAGAGGGCAGGTGTTGAAAATCGGTGGCCTCAAAGAAAAGTTGCTGGCGGCTCATAGAGGCGGAATCAAGACAGTCATCATTCCCCAGGGCAACGAGCGTGACCTCAAGGAAATTCCTGAAAATATCAAGGCCGATCTGGATATTCGTCCCGTCAAGTGGATTGACGAGGTTCTCCAGATTGCTCTGGAGTTTATGCCGGAGCCCCTCAGTGATGATGACTATGAGAAACCCTCTGCCAGCACCAATTTGGGCGATGACAGCAGCGAAAACAGAATAAATGCCCATTAAATGCTAAGTCCACTTGACCAGCCAGTACGGGGGTTGGTATAAAGTCGTTTTCCAGTGCCGCCACAGGGTGGCACTATGTTATACGGTGAAGGCTTGAACGTCTCGCCTCAATCAAACAACAAGGGGTATAAGTGTGAATAAATCAGAGTTGATCGATGCCATTGCTGATGGCGCGGATATTTCCAAGGCCTCAGCGGGCAAGGCTCTGGATTCAGTCCTGGAAGCAATCACCGGTGCGTTGAAAAAAGGTGATCAGGTTTCTTTGGTCGGTTTCGGTACTTTCTCAGTTAAGCACCGTCCGGCTCGCGCAGGAAGAAATCCGCAAACCGGCAAGGAAATCCAGATTGCGGCCGCCAATGTTCCAGGCTTTAAGGCTGGAAAATCCCTCAAGGATGCTGTTAACTAAACAGCTGCTGTTAGTATTCTTCAGGGGGCGCATTTCGGTGCGCCTTTTTTTGTCGTTCTGCACTCAATAAATCTCAGGCATCAGAACAAGCTGTGAGAGACGTACCAACAGGGCAAATCCATGTTGCAAGATTTTCGAGATAATCTGCGAGGCGTAACGGCCACGATCCTTGTCGCTATTATCATTATTCCATTTGCGTTCTTTGGCGTTGAATCCCTGTTCGTTTCCGGCAGCTCGGTTGACAAGGTGGTCACTGTTAACGGTGAAGGCATCACCGAGCTTGAGATTCTTCGCGGCACCGAGTTGCAGCGCCAGAAAATTCTCAGTCAGTTCACCAGTATCGATCCTGCAATGCTCGACGACGAACGTCTGCGAGCTCCGGTGATCAAGCAGTTGATCAGGGATGCATTGATTGTGCAGGCCGCAACATCCTCCGGCATGGCGGTTTCGGATCAAACCTTTAATGAAATCATTGTTGAAAATGAAGCCTTTCAGAGTGCCGGTCGTTTCGATAAGAATCAGTATCAATACCAGCTCTCAAGGCTCGGCTTTACGCCGCTGGAATACAGGGAAGAGGTAAAAAAAGAGCTGCTTGCCAATCAGCTGGCGACGGGCTTGCAGGCCAGCGCCATAGTGACGGCGCCCCAGACGACCCTGTTCAGCCGACTTGTCCTCCAGGCTCGCTCCTATGATTATCTGAGCTTGCCGCTGTCTAGTTTCAAGGACAATCTGGAGGTCTCTGAAGAAGAAGTGGAAAACTACTATGAAAATCGCGGCGACAACTTTTTTGAGCCTGACAAGGTCGTTGTCGAATACCTGGAGCTCACGCCCGCCGTGGTTGAACCCTTTGTCGAAATCGATGAAGAGGCTCTGCGCGCCCGCTTCGATGCCCTGCAAGCCAGTGCGGAAGCATCCGGCGCCAGCTGGAATCTTGCCCATATTCTGATTGAAAATAATGGCGAGGGGCGTGAGGCTCTCGAACAGGTTCAGCAAAAACTGGCTGCGGGTGAGGATTTTGCCGAACTTGCCAAAGCGTACAGCACGGATTTTGGCAGTGCCCAATCTGGGGGTAATCTGGGATCCTTCACGATTGACAGCCTTCCCGAAGGCTTTGCTGCAGCGATCGAGTCTTTGGCTGCTGGCGAAATTTCCGAGCCTGTTGTCACTGCAAGTGGCACTCATCTGATTAAAGTCCTCAACAAATCTGAAGCCGATGTTTTAGTCTTTGCTGAGGAACGCGACCGTATCGAGCGGTTATTGCGCTCTGAGCAAGCGGCTGAAAAGCTGGCTGTTTATGTCGAAAAACTGAAAGATGCCACTTACAGTGCCGACTCCCTGGCGCCCGCTGCTGAATCCCTGGGATTGACGATCAAGGAATCCCAGAGCTTTTCAGCAAGTGGCGGTGAAGGTATTGCCGCCTACCCTGAAATTG
>JBFXIU010000101.1:0-11830 GCA_050175615.1 Porticoccaceae bacterium
GAATCCCATAGTGCTGTTGAGCCTGCTTGTAGGTCATTTCGCCTTTTTCAACAGCGTCTACAACCTGCAATTTAAAGCCCATTGTGTAATCACGCTGGGTGCGCTTACGGCGCGTCGATAGGCGTTCGTCCATAATAGGTCCTCACTGTGTAAACCTATTCCAGGACGGGACACTGCCAATAAAAAAGGCCAGGAATTTCTCACTGGCCTTTTTTAGCAAATGTGTTTAAAGCTTAGTCGTCGGCGCTGTTATCTTCAAAAGCAACGGCATTAGCAGGGCGGTCAACCAGCTCAACATAAGCCATGGGAGCCTTGTCACCGGTTCTGAGGCCGCACTTGAGAATACGAATATAACCACCGGGACGAGCTTCGTACCTGGGGCCAAGCTCATTAAAAAGCTTACCTACCGCTTGCTTGCTGCGCAGGCGGCTAAAGGCCAGGCGACGATTGGCAACGGAATCCGTCTTCGCCAAAGTGATCATGGGTTCAGCAAATGTCCGCAGCTCTTTCGCTTTGGGCAGCGTGGTTTTGATAACTTCATGCTCGACCAGGGAGGCAATCATGTTGCGAAACATGGCGCGACGGTGAGTGCCTGTCTTGTTGAGCTTTCTTCCACTATAACGATGACGCATGGTAAATTCCTATAACTGTTGCTATCTCAGCAATGTTGTTTTGTCAGTACCGAACAACGTCGGCGATACCCAAACCTTTTAAACTTTTTCGCCTTCTTTTCTTTTCAGGCTGGCGGGCGGCCAGTTTTCCAGACGCATGCCCAGGGACAGTCCGCGGGAGGCGAGCACGTCCTTGATTTCTGTCAGCGACTTTTTGCCCAGATTTGGTGTCTTGAGCAGCTCCACTTCTGTGCGCTGTATCAGGTCACCAATGTAATAAATGCTTTCCGCTTTCAGGCAGTTGGCGGAACGTACCGTAAGCTCCAGATCGTCCACGGGTCTGAGCAGAACTGGATCAATCTCATCTTCCTTGTGCTCAGGCTCGTCGCGGCGCTCACTTTCAAAGTCGACAAATACCGCCAGCTGTTGCTGGAGAATAGTGGCCGCTCTGCGAATTGCCTCTTCAGGGTCGATGGTGCCATTGGTCTGAAGGTCAATAATCAGCTTGTCAAGATCCGTTCTCTGCTCAACACGGGCAGATTCAACCACATAGGCAACGCGCAATACCGGGCTAAAGCTGGCATCGAGCTGCAAACGACCGATGGAGCGAGTCTCATCTTCGTCGTTGTAGCGGGCATCTGCCGGCAGGTAGCCGCGACCGCGAACCACGCGCAGACGCATATTCAAAACGCCTTTCCCGGTGATATTGGCGATTACATGATCCGGGTTATTAATCTCTACACTGCTGTCATGCTGGATATCGCCGGCGGTTACAACACCTGGGCCGGTGGCATTAAGAGTTACTTCAACATCCACTTTGCCATGAACCACAATGGCAACACCTTTGAGGTTAAGAAGAATTTCAATCACATCTTCTCGAATACCCTCAATAGTACTGTACTCGTGCTCAACACCCTGGATTTCAGCCTCAGTGATGGCGCAGCCGGGCATGGATGACAGCAAAATGCGGCGCAGGGCATTACCCAGAGTATGACCAAAGCCGCGCTCCAGTGGTTCCAGCACCACCTTGGCGCGGTTTACACCAAGTGAAGTTACATCAATCGTGCGC
This sequence comes from Porticoccaceae bacterium, assembly GCA_050175615.1. Taxonomy (GTDB): domain Bacteria; phylum Pseudomonadota; class Gammaproteobacteria; order Pseudomonadales; family Porticoccaceae; genus CAYXXZ01. The sequence continues at coordinate 1,681 of JBFXIU010000101.1, forward strand.
GGGGTCAACAGTTCAGTCGCGGAAGGTTGCATAGAAATACCTGTGTAATGTGCCTGACCTAAAACCTTACTTGGAGTACAGTTCCACGATAAGGTTTTCATTGATTTCAGAAGGCAATTCACTTCTGTCAGGGGTACGCTTGAAAGTACCCTGCAATTTATTGGCGTCCATTTCGACCCAATCGACAGAACCCCTCTGGGAAGCCAGCTGAACAGCGGATTGTATGCGCAGTTGGTTCTTGGCTTTTTCGCGAATTGAAACCACATCGCCAGGCTGAACCTGATACGAAGGCACATTCACTTTTTTACCATTGATAAGAATGGCGGCATGGGAGACAAGCTGGCGGGACTCTGCGCGAGTAGAACCAAAGCCCATGCGATAGATTACATTGTCCAGGCGGCATTCAAGCAGTTGCAGCAGGTTTTCGCCAGTTGCGCCTTTGCGACGCGCAGCTTCCTTGTAGTAGCTGCGGAATTGCTTTTCGAGAATACCGTAAAGACGGCGGACTTTTTGCTTCTCACGAAGCTGAACGCCGTAATCGGAAAGGCGACCGCGACGCTGGCCATGTTGGCCTGGAGCGCTATCGGCGCGGCACTTGGATTCCAGCGGGCGAATGCCACTTTTCAGGAACAAGTCTGTACCTTCACGACGGGACAGCTTGCAAGTAGGACCTAAATATCTTGCCATTGAATTGTTCCTCGTTATACGCGACGTTTCTTGGGCGGACGACAGCCATTGTGAGGGATCGGCGTCACGTCTGTAATATTGGTAATTTTGTACCCTGTATTGTTAAGGGCGCGTACAGCAGATTCACGACCTGGACCTGGGCCCTTGACCATTACATCCAGGTTTTTCAAGCCATATTCCTGGGCAGCCTGGCCGGCGCGCTCAGCGGCCACCTGGGCAGCAAAAGGCGTACTTTTACGGGAGCCGCGAAAACCGGAACCACCAGAAGTCGCCCAGCTCAGAGTGTTACCCTGACGGTCGGTGATGGTGATAATGGTGTTGTTGAATGAGGCATGTACATGGGCAATGCCATCGACAACGGTTCTTCTCGCTTTTTTACGAGGAGTCTTACTAGGTGTTTTAGCCATAAAAATACCTGGATCGCTTAGAAAGCCAACAAAGTGGCCCGATTATTTCTTGATGGGTCTGCGTGGACCTTTGCGAGTTCTCGCATTGGTCTTGGTACGCTGTCCGCGCAAAGGGAGACCTCGACGGTGTCTCAAGCCACGATAGCAGCCGAGATCCATCAAGCGCTTGATGTTCATATTGACTTCGCGGCGGAGGTCACCCTCTACCGTTTTCTTGGCAATCTCGTTGCGGATCTCGTCCAACTTCTCTTCAGAGAGGTCGGCAATCTTGGTATTCTCGGCAACGCCAACAGACTGACAGATACTTTTCGCTGTTGTGCGGCCGATCCCGTAAACGTAAGTCAGTGAAATCACTGCGTGCTTGTTATCGGGAATGTTGACACCGGAAATACGGGCCATTCGTCTTACTCCACTTATCTAGGTTTTGCTATTACGCGATTCCCCGCAGGGAAAAAAGGCGCAAGATCATAGCTTTAAAAACAGAAAAAATCAACAACTGCCATGATTAACCCTGGCGCTGCTTGTGGCGGGGCTCTGCAGCGCAGATCACTCGCAAAGCACCTTTGCGCTTGATAATTTTGCAATTGCGACAAACTTTTTTTACCGATGCACGAACTTTCATTGCTATACCTCAAACAAAGGCGGCTTATCGCCCGCCATAACTCTTAAGATTGGATTTTTTCAACAGTGAGTCATACTGCTGTGACATCAGGTGAGATTGAACCTGAGCCATAAAGTCCATGGTAACCACCACAGCAATCAGCAGTGACGTACCGCCGAGATAAAAGGGCACATTGAAATAGACATTGAGTACCTGTGGCATCAGACAGACCGCTGTAATGTAGAGAGCTCCTACAACTGTCAACTTGGTCACCACCGTGTCTATATATCTTGCCGTGGAGTCTCCTGGCCTGATTCCGGGAAGATAGGCACCACCCTTTTTCAGGTTGTCTGCAATTTCTTTTGGATTGAACATCAACGCCGTATAGAAAAAGCAGAAGAAAATAATCATGATCGCGAACAGCAGTATATGGAGCGGCTGTCCCGGACCGAGAACCAGAGCCACATCCTGAATCCAGTCGGGCGCATCGGCGCCCTGGCCAAACCAGGTGGCGATCGTGGAGGGAAACAACAGCAGGCTGCTGGCAAAAATTGCCGGAATAACGCCCGCCATATTCACCTTCAGCGGTAAATGGCTCTGCTGTTGCCCACCCATCGCTTTGCGTCCCTGCTGTCGCTGAGCATAGTTGACTGTAATGCGACGCTGGCCACGCTCTATAAAGACAACAAAATAAACCACGGCTATGGCGACTACAGCAATTACCAGAACCGTTAAAATATGCAGTTCACCCTGGCGGGCAGATTCAAAGGCCTGGCCAATGGCAGATGGCAGCCCGGCGACAATGCCGGCAAAAATCAACATGGAAATACCGTTGCCGATTCCTCTTTCTGTGATCTGCTCCCCGAGCCACATCATAAACACTGCACCGGTTACCAGCGAGGTAACCGAAATAACATAAAACGCGGTGTCAGGCAGGTAGGCCAAACCCTGGCCGGCAAGGCCAACAGACATGCCAATACCCTGAACCAGCGCCAGCAGCACCGTTCCGTAACGGGTGTACTGGGAAATTTTACGACGCCCGGAATCCCCTTCTTTCTTGAGCTGTTCAAGGGTGGGGGAAACCGCCGTCATCAACTGCATGATGATAGAAGCCGAAATATAAGGCATGATTCCCAGAGCGAGAATACTCATCCGCTCCAGAGCACCACCGGAAAACATGTTGAACAGCCCCAGAATCGTGCCCTGGTTCTGACTAAACAGATTGGCCAGTTTGTCGGGATCAATACCAGGCACGGGAATATGAGTCCCGATGCGGTAAATCACAATAGCCAGCAGCAAAAAGCGAAGGCGAGCCCAAAGCTCGCCCAACCCTTTTTGACTGCCTGCTGGCAAATTTCCGGCTTTAGCCATGATAAAGGTATCCGTTACTCTTCGACTTTGCCGCCAGCCGCTTCGATAGCAGCTTTTGCACCTTTGGTGATACCCAGGCCTTTAATGGTAACGGCTCTGGCAATATCCCCGGAAAGGAAAATCTTGGCGCGCAGGATAGAGGCATTGATCAGACCTGCAGCTCTCAGCGCGTCGAGATCAATAACATCTGCCTTAACTGCATTCAACTCAGACGTCCGAATTTCGGCGCTGACACGGGCAATGCGCGAGCTGAAACCAAATTTCGGCAAACGCTTCTGCAAAGGCATTTGGCCGCCTTCAAAGCCCGGGCGCACACGACCTCCAGAGCGGGCTTTTTGACCTTTGTGGCCGCGACCGCCGGTTTTGCCAAGGCCACTGCCGATACCGCGACCTACACGCCTGCCTTCTTTAATACGACCGGGAGCCGGACTCAGGGAATTCAGTCTCATGATCACTCTCCTTGAACCTTTACCATATAGTAAATTTTGTTGATCATGCCACGAACAGAAGGGGTGTCTTCCACTTCCACCGTATGACCGATCTTTCTCAGTCCCAGACCGGCCGCACAGGCCTTGTGTGCAGGCAGACGTCCGTGAGCACTCTTGATTTGAGTGACTTTAATTTTGTTTGCGTTAGCCATTATTCAATTCCTGACGTTTGAACCAGGGAGTTAACCCTGGATATCTTCAACGGCTTTGCCGCGTTTGGCGGCAACCTGGTCTGGTGATTTGATGCTCTTAAGCGCCTTGATGGTCGCGCGAACAACGTTCACAGGATTGGTAGAGCCATAACACTTGGCCAACACGTTCTGGACGCCGGCAAGCTCTAGCACTGAACGCATGGCGCCACCAGCAATGACACCAGTACCATCAGAAGCGGGCTGCATATAAATTTTCGATGCGCCGTGATTGGCTTTGGTAGGGTACTGGATAGTTGTCCCGTCCAGCTCCACATCGATCATGTTGCGACGAGCAGCTTCCATAGCCTTTTGGATGGCCTGGGGCACTTCGCGGGCTTTACCGCGACCAAAACCTACACGGCCATTGCCGTCGCCGACCACAGTCAAGGCAGTGAAAGCAAATATACGGCCACCTTTTACAGTCTTGGCAACGCGGTTCACCTGAACCAGCTTTTCCATCAAACCTTCGTTTGGATCTACTTCTCTTGGATTGTTAGCCATTTCTTAACCTTTAGAATTCCAGTCCAGCTTCACGCGCCGCGTCGGCGAGCGCCTTCACACGGCCATGGAACTTGAAGCCGCTTCTGTCAAAAGAAACCTTGTCGATACCGGCTTCTTTGGCACGTTTTGCCACCAGCTCGCCAACCGCTTTCGCAGCTTCGACATTGCCGGTGGGGCCTGAACGCAGTGACTCGTCCAGTGTCGATGCACTGGCAATGACTGTGTCGCCAGCGGGAGCGATAACCTGAGCATAGATGTGTCGCGGGGTACGGTGTATGGTCAACCGGACGGCACCGAGCTCGCGGATTTTCATACGGGTGCGAAGCGCACGACGCAGACGTGATTGCTTTTTGTCTTTCATACTCAGAACCTGTTACTTTTTCTTCGCTTCTTTACGACGAACATTCTCGTCAGCATAGCGTACGCCCTTACCTTTGTAAGGCTCCGGTGGTCTGTACGCGCGGATTTCCGCTGCTACCTGACCGAGCAGTTGCTTGTCGGCTGCTTTTAACACAATTTCTGTCTGACTCGGCGTTTCAGCGGTCACACCGGCAGGCAGAACATACTCCACAGGGTGGGAAAAACCCAGCGACAGGCTGACTTTCTGGCCTTGAGCCTGGGCGCGATAACCAACCCCGACCAGCTGCAGTTTTCTTTCGAAGCCTTCAGAGACACCGCGCACCATATTGTTGACCAGCGCACGGTAAGTGCCCGACAGCGCATGGGCAGCCTTGCCATTATTGACAGGAGCAAAGTTCAGCACATTTCCGTCCTGGCTGATGCTGACATCCGCCTTCAGTGGCATGGACAGATTGCCCTTGCCGCCTTTGACTGAAATCTGTTTTGCTTCCAGTTTTACCTCGACTCCACTGGGGAGTACGACAGGATCCTTCGCAACTCTAGACATTTTACAATCTCTTAATAAATGCAGTGGTTAGAAGACTGTGCAGAGCACTTCACCGCCAACACCAGCTGCACGGGCAGCGCGGTCGGTCATAACACCCTGGCTGGTGGATACTATGGCTACGCCAAGTCCGCCTCTCACCTTGGGCAATTCCTTGGAGCCCGCGTAGTTGCGCAGCCCAGGACGGCTTGAACGGCTAATTTCTTCAATTACCGGCTTGCCTTCAAAATATTTCAGTTCAATGGTCAGTTCGGGTTTGGCACCGTCACTGACGCTATAACCATTGATATAACCTTCGCCTTTGAGCACTTCGGCAACAGAAGCCTTGAGCTTGGAAGCGGGCATAGTGACGCTAGCCTTGTTGCGGGCATGGGCGTTGCGGATACGGGTCAGCATATCAGCCAGTGAATCTTGCATACTCATCGATCAGCTCCTTTCCTTACCAGCTTGCTTTTACAAGACCGGGGACATCACCGCGCATGGCTGCCTCGCGCAGCTTGTTGCGGCACAGACCGAATTTACGGTAAACCCCATGGGGGCGACCAGTGATGCGACAGCGGCGCTGCTTGCGAACCAGGCTGGAATCGCGGGGCAACTTCTGAAGCTTTGCCTGAGCCTCCCAACGCTCCTCATCGGAAGAGTTGGGGCTGAGAATAATCTCCTTCAGTTGCGCACGCTTAACGGCATATTTTGCAGCCAGTTTTTCACGCTTGAGCTCACGCTCGATCATTGATCTTTTTGCCATTTTTTACCTCAACCCTTCAGAGGGAAGTTAAACGCCCTCAGCAAGGCGCGACCTTCGTCATCATTTTTAGCTGTTGTGGTAATGGTGATATCCATACCACGCAAGGCGTCAACCTTGTCATAATCGATCTCAGGGAAAATAATCTGCTCACTGACACCCATTGAAAAATTGCCGCGCCCATCAAAAGACTTGGGGCTAATACCACGGAAATCGCGAATCCGGGGAATGGCGATACTGATCAGTCGCTCCAGGAAATCATACATACGCTCACTGCGCAGTGTGACCTTGCAGCCAATCGGCCAACCTTCGCGAACCTTAAAACCGGCAACCGATTTGCGCGCCTTGGTGATAACCGGCTTTTGGCCAGAGATCAGCGTCATTTCGTTGACTGCGTTTTCGAGGATCTTTTTATCCGCCAAGGCTTCACCCACACCCATGTTGAGGGTGATTTTGGTAATGCGCGGAATTTCCATCACATTGTTCAGACCCAGTTCAGCTTGCAGCCTGGGCGCGATTTCTTTCTTGTAAACTTCTTTCAGTCTGGCCATGTCAAATTACCTTGTTAGCCATCAACGGGAGTGCCGCTGGACTTAAACACTCTTACCTTTTTACCGTCTTCCTGCACTTTAAAGCCAACGCGGTCAGCTTTTCTGGTCTCAGGGTTGTAAAGCGCCACATTGGAAACATCTATGGAGGCCTCTTTTTCAACGATGCCGCCAGGGGTGCCCAGTTGCGGATTGGGCTTTTGATGTTTCTTGACCATCTGAATTCCTGAAACCAGGAGACGGCCATTATCCAGCACTTTGAGAACCTTGCCGCGCTTGCCTTTGTCTTTACCTGCAAGAACTACAACGTCGTCGTTTGTCTTAATCTTTCTGCTTGCCATTGTTACCTCCTCCGGCTCAGAGCACTTCAGGTGCCAGAGAAATAATTTTCATGAACTTGTCGCCGCGAAGCTCGCGGGTCACTGGCCCAAAGATACGCGTACCTATAGGAGCTAACTGGTTGTTAAGCAGCACTGCAGCATTGTCGTCAAACTTGATGAGACTTCCATCTTGGCGACGCACACCCTTTTTAGTGCGTACAACAACAGCGTTCATCACCTGGCCTTTCTTAACCTTGCCACGGGGAATCGCTTCTTTTACGGATACCTTGATAATATCCCCTACGCTAGCGTAGCGGCGATGTGAACCACCCAGCACCTTGATGCACATGACCCTGCGTGCACCGCTGTTGTCTGCCACATCCAAATAGCTCTGCGTCTGAATCATTGTTTCGCTCCGAAACCGTTACTGCCTGCTCGCTTAAATTTCAGCGGCTTTCTCAACAATCTCGACCAGCGTCCAGGACTTATCCTTGGACAGAGGGCGAGTTTCTTTAATGGTTACCACATCACCAATACCACAGGCGTTGTTTTCGTCATGGGCCTTGATCTTTGTGGAACGACTGATAATTTTCCCGTACACAGGGTGCTTTACGCGACGCTCAATTCTTACAGTGATCGTCTTGTCCATTTTGTCGCTGACGACTTTCCCGGACAGAGTACTTGCTGTTGACTCACCCATTTCAGTTACCTGCTTTCTGATTCAACACGGTTTTAATGCGGGCAATGTTTTTGCGCGTCTCACCAATCTTGTGAGACTGACCAAGCTGACCAGTTGCTTTCTGCATACGCAGCTTGAACTGATTCTCCAGCTCTGCGCCAAGCAGACCTTGCAATTCGTCAATGGATTTTTGTTGCAATTCTGAAGCTTTCATTACATCACCGTACGCTTAACGAAGGTTGTTCTCAGCGGCAGTTTTGCCGCAGCAAGGGCAAAAGCCTCACGCGCCAGCTCTTCGCTAACACCCTCCATTTCATAGAGAACCTTGCCTGGCTGAATCTGCGCCACCCAGTAGGAAACGTTACCCTTACCTTTACCCTGACGAACTTCAAGGGGCTTTTCGGTAATAGGCTTGTCTGGAAAAACACGGATCCAGATCTTGCCGCCACGCTTAATGTGACGGGTCATGGCGCGACGGGCAGCCTCAATCTGACGGGCAGTCAGGCGGCCGCGATCAGTGGACTTAAGTCCATATTCGCCAAAGCTTACTTTGCTACCGCGAAGCGCGAGACCGCGGTTGCGGCCCTTCATTTGCTTACGGAATTTGGTTCGTTTCGGTTGCAGCATGTCGCTCGACCCTTATTCGCAAATCACTTCTTGGGCTTGGACTGGTCTGCTTCGGGAGCACCCAGTATTTCGCCTTTGAAAATCCAAACTTTCACACCGATAATCCCGTAGGTAGTCGATGCCTCTGCAGTTGCATAGTCGATATCCGCACGCAAAGTGTGCAGCGGAACGCGACCTTCGCGATACCATTCAGTCCGGGCAATCTCGGCACCGCCAAGACGTCCGCCCACCTGAATCTTGATACCTTCCGCACCCTGGCGCATGCTGTTCTGTACTGCCCGCTTCATGGCGCGGCGGAACATCACACGACGCTCCAGCTGTTGCGCAACATTCTGGGCAACCAGCGTGGCATCCAGGTCGGGCTTGCGCACTTCCTCGATATTAATATGGACAGGCACACCCATCATGGCGGCTACGGACTGGCGCAGCTTCTCAACATCCTCACCCTTTTTGCCGATAACGACGCCGGGGCGGGCTGTGTGAATGGTAATTTTTGCTGACTCTGAAGGACGCTCAATATCAACGCGACTCACAGAGGCGTGTGACAATTGCTTCTCAATGTAAGTTCTGACTTTGAGGTCAGCATTGAGCCTGTCAGCATAATCCTTCTGACTCGCATACCAGACGGAACGGTGAGATTTCACAATTCCGAGGCGTATCCCTGTGGGGTGTACTTTCTGACCCATGTAGTGGTCTCCTAACTACCTTGCCTAGTCGGCAACTTTCACTGTTATGTGACAAGTGCGTTTGAAGATACGATCCGCACGACCTTTTGCCCGAGGCTTGATTCTTTTCAGCGTCAGACCCTCATCGACAAAAATTGTCGACACCTTGAGTTCGTCAACGTCTGCACCTTCATTGTGCTCGGCGTTGGCGATCGCAGATTCCAGCACTTTCTTGATAAGAACTGCACCTTTCTTGGGGCTGAAAGACAAAATATCCAGCGCCTCTTCAACCTTTTTGCCGCGAATCTGATCGGCTACCAGTCTGGCCTTCTGGGCAGACAGCCTGGCTCCGCGTAATTTTGCTGCTACTTCCACCTTCGTATACCTCTACTGATAACCGCGATTAACGCCTGGCTTTCTTATCCGCTACGTGACCACGATATGTGCGAGTGGCGGCGAATTCACCTAACTTGTGGCCGACCATCTCTTCGGAAACCAGCACGGGGACATGCTGTTTGCCATTGTGCACAGCGATAGTCAGACCAACCATGTCCGGCAGAATCATTGAGCGGCGCGACCATGTCTTGATGGGGCGTTTGTCATTCTGCTCAACAGCCTGCTCAACCTTTTTCAGAAGGTGGAGATCAATAAATGGACCTTTTTTCAGGGAGCGTGGCACTGTTCTTTCCTCTTCCTGTCTATGCTTTCGTCAGTCGCTTATTTGTCGCGACGACGTACAATCATCTTGTTAGTGCGCTTGTTTTTGCGCGTCTTGTACCCTTTGGTCGGCGTTCCCCATGGCGACACGGGATGACGACCACCGGAGGTACGACCTTCACCACCACCGTGGGGGTGATCAACCGGGTTCATGGCAACACCGCGAACAGTCGGACGAACCCCCTTCCAGCGTGTAGCACCGGCCTTGCCGAGAGAGCGCAGACTGTGCTCGCTGTTGGACACTTCACCGATGGTGGCGCGACAATCAGAAGGCACTTTGCGCATTTCACCACTGCGCAAACGCAGGGTGGCGTACTGACCTTCACGGGCAACCAACTGAACCGAAGTACCGGCACTGCGCGCCAACTGAGCGCCCTTGCCTGCCTTCATCTCAACGCAGTGAACCTGGCTACCTACGGGAATGTTGCGCAGCGGCAGGCAGTTGCCCACTTTAATGGCGGACGCCTGGCCGGAACTGAGCTGGTCGCCAGCCTTCAGTCCTTTGGGAGCGATAATGTAGCGACGCTCACCATCTTTGTAACAGACCAACGCAATATACGCCGTGCGATTGGGATCGTATTCAACGCGCTCAACAGTGCATGGTATGCCGTCTTTGTTGCGCTTGAAATCGATAACCCGGTAATGCTGTTTGTGACCACCACCCACATGACGGGTAGTGAGACGACCGGCATTGTTACGGCC
>JBFXIU010000102.1:0-11780 GCA_050175615.1 Porticoccaceae bacterium
CTTGATGTCGCTGTACGCTACAAAACCCAAGCGGGTTTTGTAGCCACTGGCGACAACATACCAGTCCCCGTCATGGCCTAGCACACAGCCATCACTGGCAATACGCCCCAATTCCCTGGCAAGAGGTTCTCCCCTCGAAGAGTACGGACCGCACGGCAAAGATACGAGCTGTCCCTTTCTAACTACGGGGCAGGATGGCAGAGAAGGAGGGGGAGGAACATCACTCCCGAAAAGTAAAATGTTCCGCACAAGGGCTGCCACCTCTTCAAAGTCCAGCCACAACTTTTCCCCGTTTGGGGTGTCGTGCCAGCGCCCATTAATCCGTGCGCGAAAGCTCGCCGGTTCGCCGTCTTCCCACAATTCAGCTTCAAATAATTCAACTTTTACTGTTGTTGCCCCAATTTTAAGGCAAAAAGCCGCTATTTTTTTTCGTTTTTCGCTCACGGTTTTGCCTCACTATTGGGGCAAGACTGAAAAACGCAGCCCACCAAAGCACGGCAGTCGTTCTCATACACCCATAAACCACGAGCGCTGCCCTGCACCCGGTACCCTGGCAATGCGCCGGAGCGCACGAGAACATAAAAACGATCTTTTTTACAACCCAATATCTCGCAGGCCTGACGCCAGTTAAGCCGCCGCCCTTTGTTCGCAGTATTATTCATGTGACTAACTCCTATAGCTGCCGAGATGGCCTGCAATCCCCGAAGATTCACCGCGAACCCGGTCCACGATTTTGCGCTTTTTGTCCCCTGAAGGAACCCGCGTGTTGCGGACGTTGAGGATATAGGCCATCGCCTTGCACATAACCTCACAGTCCCAAAAATGGTTAGGACGCTGGTGAGGATTAACCCATGCATGCTTCACATCGTCATATACCTCAGCGCACATTTCACGGGCGTATTCTTCAAGTTCATTCTTGTCGTTGCTGTGCAGATGGAATGCGCCGGGGTCGTTGGGATTGATGCTGAGCTTGCCCGCCAAATCATCTTTGAAAAATGTAGTATCGCAACGCCATAGATTTATGCCGCCTGAAATTTTAACTTTATTGCCTTTTATATCAGGATAGTATTCTTGCGGTGTGGGCGTGTATGGCTGCGTCATTGAAAGAACACCTTGCCAAGGGTAAACCCTTCCACGATGTTTAACGGCGTAACGGTATATCTCTGCCGTGCGACCGCCCATTGCATCTATCATTGCAGCCCGCACAACGTATTTTCGTTCATCCGCATCTGTGTATGTTGTACGCCATAAAATTTCATCAACAGCGGTAAGCGTCTCGGCAATACCGCACTGCACAAGCCAACTCTCCTCAATATCGCCAAACCCAAAAGCGCGTATGACGTACCGGAAATGGCTTTTCTGCGTGTCTACCGCAGCAAGCAACATCGACACGCGCGGCTTGCTATCGACAAAGCCGGGCACCTTGCCGCGAGGCCTGTCGTCACAAAGAGCTAGAATACCGTCTTCTTGCCGTGCGGTATGCTCCACCACCCACGGCAGTGCCTTGTACTGGTTCTGTAACTTTTTCAGTTCGTCAGTGCTTCCCGTCTGCTTGTACATCAGCGCTTGTCGGGCGATGTCAGAGAGGCTGACGAAAAAAGATATCCAAGCCGGGATGTGAAAACCGACCTTCAACGGGCGGTATGTTGCCAGATAGGCGGCGAGGTCTAATCCAGTTTCGCGCTCTCGCCATTCCCCCCCACGTACAGCCCTGTCTCGGTCATTATCGTCCCACACTGTTCCGCAGTGCTCACACGGGTATGTGGCAAGACGCTGGGCCAATACGGTCTCGGCGGCTGGCTCTGCATCGGTATCTTTACCGGGCCAGTCAATACGCTCGAACTGCATGAGCTGGAACATGCCGCAATGCGGGCACCGCGCCCAATAGTCGAGCCGTGCCTGGGCTTCCTGCGTGAACGCCTTCCATATTGGGCCAGCTTCTGTCGTTGGTGTACTGGTTTTCATGACATGCGACCGCCCGCGTCTGCGCCATGTTGTCACACGCATTTCGGCCAGAGCCTCGGACGTGGCTTCGTTCTTTGGGTCTTTGTATTTATCCAACTCGTCAAGGATAAGGATACGGATAGGCTTATTGCCCAAGCGAGAAACTGACCCTGACCAACCAAGATAAATGGGCATGTGCATGAGGTTGATGCGCAACGAGCTGGCATCATCGCCGTATCCCGTCATATATTCACGCAGCCGTGGAGAGACCTGTATCATGGGTATGATACGATCTTTGGCATTTTCGCGCGCGGTCAGTTCATCAGGATAGACATACATGACCGGGCCGGGGCTGCGGTCTATGCAGTAACCCACGAAATTATGGCCAGCCTCAGAACCGCCAGTTTGTGGACTTTTGCAAACAATGGTCGTTTCAACACCCGGATAGGCCATCGTGTCCATTATGCCCACAAGGTACGGCGTGAACTGGTTGTGCCAGCGCCCAGGAATGGCGCTCATTTCAACAACGCGGTATTTTTCTGCCCATTGGCTGACTGGTATGGGCTTGCGCCGCCGCAACACCTGACGTTCACCGCGCGAAAATGCAAAATCAATCTTGCCCCCATCCTTGGCGAGACCTTGCACGGCCTCGCGAAGGAATGGGGGAAACCATGCTGGAATGGTCGCTCTGATGTACTTGCGGCGTTCCACAGGCGGCAAAGGCAGCAGGGTTACTTGGCTCATAATTTTTCCCTGAGGATATTGGGTTGAGGGTTCGTCATTTTTACTGCGCGGACATAAGCGCTGCGGCCACAGGCTTTACCCATATGGGCTGTGAACTCATGGAAAAAGTTTCTCCTGCCCAGGTGAGCAGCAGCACCTCTCCCATAACTCCGGCTATTGCAGCGGCTGCAGGCGGTGGAACCGCGTTTCCTATACGCTCCCGCCATGCCGAATCTGACAGCCCGTCAAGTTCAAATTGCTCTTCCGGGTCGAGAAGTCCTTGCAGGGCCGCAAGTTCGAGAGTGGTAAAAGGCCTGTGCCAAGTGCCGTCCAAGGCGCGGATGACAGCTACGCAATTTTCATTTTGTTCAGGCATGCGCGGGTCAGCCACATTGCCATACCCGTTATCAGTGGCAAGGTGCCCGGAAATCGTTTTTGCTGGCTGCCCCCAATCCAAAACTCCATACATGCCGCTCCGGGAATGTTTTCCGTTTACATCCCATCCCGTGCGGGGATCTGCCAGCGCGTACGCGCCTTGCGCAGAGGTACTGTTAGAGAGCACGGTGCCAGCAGAAGAATTAAAATCTGCAACGGTGAATTTACCGTTGAACGTAGACATAATTCTAGGGTCAGCCACATTTTGCCCACCACTGCTTGGATGGCCCCCAGCAGTTACCGTGCCGCCCGGGGAATCGAAGGAGACGACCCTATAAACATTACTGTGGTGCGCCCCCGTGAATCTTTGATCCGCGACAGCGCATGCCCCTTGGGCAAGGCCGTGTCCCCCAACCACTGAGCCCGTAGCCCCACTAAATTGCGCGACGGCATACTTACTGAAAGCCCCTCCATTCGGTGCCCTGACATCAGCAATGGCAAAGCGGCCTGTGGTAACACCGCTCTTCCCGGTTATCGTACCACTATGCTGCCCCCACGGGAGGACGCCAAGAACTCCATCCTGCCAAACCTTTTCAGGAATTATGTTGTAGTCACGCAAGAATCCATCTTCCACAGCAAGACGATTAAGGCTGCGCCAGTCGGAACCAGCCTCGACAAAGGCAAGACGAACCCATGTTTTCCATTGCAACTTGGGGATTCGGTGCATTGCCCCACCGTATGGATTACCATCGGGCAAGAACCCTGGCACGGGCATGCGTCCAAGGATGTCCCCAACAGCCAACAACGGGCGCTTATGCGGCTCGTAGAGGTATGAGGGCACTTTTTTCATATACCGGGCCACCAGTAAAAAACGCTTACGGCTTTGGGCAAGGCCGCCAATCTGGCCGCAGTCATGCGTTGTTTCGGCCACGGCGTAACCATATGAACGCAGTAGGGCCGTAATCTGATCCAGCAAGTGCCGGCCACGAGTCGCGATACGCGGCACATTCTCAAGAATAATCAATTCCACCGGGTCGTCCTGATAGGCTTCAAGAAACAGCCATATGCCGCGCAGAGTTAGACGGTTCAACGCTTGATACTTGGCACTTCGGCTTTTTGATTCGGAGAGGAGACCAGACAACCCTTTGCACGGTGGCGAAAGAAATCCGATGTGCGGGTGTTCATAGCCGAAGGCCCGGCGCAAATCGTCGGGCATCGCTTCGTGCCAGTCTTTGGGCGGTTCTTGTCCATGAAATGCGATATATTGGTCTCGGTCGAACATATCCAGATATGTGCCGGGAACCCCTGACAATTTGGAAAAATCAGCCAGGGCTGCTTTGTCAACGTCGACGCCGCCAAGGCAGCGGAATTTGGCTTCAATATTACCATAACGGGCGCGCCCGTTGTTAAATCCCTTGGCGCCGCCGCCCAAACCACAAAAGAGATGCGCGTGGCGAATTTCCATATATTCCATCATTAACTCCAATCTGTTTCACTGGTTGGAAGAGGATGTGCCCCAATAGCAGACAGGTTATTGCTGCCTATCGCCATCACTCTCCGATGAAGCGGTTTCGCCGTCATCGGGCTTCACTTCCACCGTAATATCCATTTCGCGGCTGTATTCGGAGAGGGCTTCATCAAAGACACTTTCCAGCCGTGCGACTAGAGCCTGACTCTTTTTGGGATTGCCTTCGGCTGTGGCAATAATGTCAAGAGCGTGAGCTTCAAAGGCCGTCTTGATGCTTGCGGCGAGGGTAAGCGCACGGCCAGCCAGCTCGGCATGTACAGCCTCGCGCGATATATAGAGCCCTTTCTTAATGCTCAGGTTGAACTCTTCTTTGCCTGCCTGAGCTTCTGCGCGGCGAATATCGGCCTCTTCCTTACGCCGCAGGCGGTCTGCCGCCTGTTCCGCAACAGTGTCGGACGTGCCAGTTGTAGGTAGCGAGGCCATGTAGCGGTCAACCCTGCGGCGGCTAAAGGTGCCGTCCGGCTGCTTGGGCAGGCGCCCTAGCTGTATATCCTCATACAGCTTTGTTTTCTTGAGTTTGCGTCCGTTCTCCTCGACATAAGAAAGCACCTCGCGGGCATTCTTCAAATTTTTTGCAGCGTCCATTCGTGCCTCCAGCAGTTTGGAGGCACGTTCCAGCGCAGCGAGATTTGTTGCAGACGGGTCTGACAAGGTTGCCCGCTTGGCGCTTTCCTTGGCGCTCAAGAGCACCTGAATGTCGGTTTGCGCGCTGCGTTGCAGCAATTCGTCAAGATTTTTTTCGTCAGGCATAACATCCTCGTTCACGTTGAAGGCGCGGGCAATCCGCCTGCCATCCTTGCAGCATGGCCCCTCCATTGATTTTTCACATGGGAGGGGATAGGCTTCGCTCGGTTAGTGAGGGGCCTATCCCCTTCCTGCCCAGGGAGTGATGGGGCTGGTCCCCCGTCACTCCCACCTGTTTTTTCAGCCCAGCAAGCTTACTTGGTCGCGCCATTCCGGCACGTCGATACCCATCAGTTCATGTATGTATTTCGCCAGTACACGCCTGTGACATTCTTCGGGGTTGCTCTCGAAGCAACAGAGGATGGGTGCTGGCGTCAGGCTTACAATCTGCCGCAGGTAGTTCTCCAATATTTCAGAAGAAGCGAAGCGCAACTGGAGGTCTGCCCGGTAAGCTCCCTTCCAGTCATCAGCCCACGGATCTGACGGTATGAAGAGGTCTGCGCGCGGACCGCGAAAAAACGGCGCGCGCTTGGCAATACAAACGCGCCGCTCACGCGGAGACTTCCCTGAAAAAAATGAAGTGGTGATATTCATAGTTCCTACCTAAAAAGGGATTTCATCAACTGTGCTGCCCCTGAACTCGGACAACCTTTCTTCAAGCAACTGCCCATAAATGTGATCTTCCTTGGGACCGCGTGGCGTATAGGCCAAGAGGTAATCAATCAGGTCGGAGGTCGTTTCAAAGCCGTACCGTTCAGCCACAAGATCTGCAGGGCAAGCTGTCCCGCTACGTACCAGAAGATTAGGCATAATGCGGACAAGCTCTTTCACAACCTCTTTCCCGTGTTCTTCCACCGCTGGGCCGAGCCTGATGCGGCCGTACCAGATTTCGTCATATAGCGCGTACTGCTGCTGCACCATATCGTGTGCAATTGCGCGGCATTCCCTCTCAATCTTCCGCATTTCTTTTTTGCTGATATTCATATCCTCGGCATTCATATTGGCTCCGCTTGACTTTTAAAGCGCTCGGAGCCAACCTTTTCAAGCAATTGGTCGGTCAGCTCCGGCCCTGATTGTTGGCGGCTGGTGACACAGCCGCCTTTTTATTTGTCTATGCCAGGCAGACAGATTTGCCCGCGGGCAACCTTTTGCAGCAATTCCACCCCAGGCAGCACAAACTGGTTGCCCACGCCGGAACGCCACCGAGCCTTTGCCCTCAGTTCCTCCATCCAAACCAGATGCAGCGCAACGGCGAAATACAGGAAGGCCGTACCGCCAAACCTTTTGGCTCCTTGCCTTGCAAGAATCCAAGCACCGACCATGATGCGTGAGAGCCGCGCGCGAAATATTTGCCTCATGCTGCACTCCATTTTGTATGCGTTTGACATGATTCAATATTATCATGGGTACCTCTTAAATCAATAGTTTTTACAAAATTTTCAGCTACTTATGATATTTTTTCAACCACAGAGCGAATTTTTCCGCAAGGCAGCCATCAAACTTTGCGTAGTAGTTCAGTGAATATTGCTGGCTCTTTTTGTCCTGCTTGCGGCTGTAAAGTTCAAAGACACCGCGATATTTCATGCTTACAGGGCCGCGAGAAAAGG
Organism: Porticoccaceae bacterium; assembly: GCA_050175615.1. Taxonomy (GTDB): domain Bacteria; phylum Pseudomonadota; class Gammaproteobacteria; order Pseudomonadales; family Porticoccaceae; genus CAYXXZ01. The sequence goes on from JBFXIU010000102.1 coordinate 6,862, forward strand.
CCGTGGTAATTACCCATCCCAAACGGAGATTAAGTTTGGCATTAAGCCACTGACGGACGTCATTGCTGGACAGCAGCATGAGCACCAGCTTGGCAAGACGGTTTTCACGGTCTGACGGCACGGCAAGATCACACATGAGGTACAGGGTATCCGCACCGTCGGGGTTTTCCGGCAGCTTCCACTGAGAGAGGCTGGACTTCATGAAATCGGCTTTACCAATGATTTTGCCGTCCAGCGTCAAAGCCAGACAGGCATCTACGCCACCATCGTAGTAGTCTATGCGGCGGGCAAGGTAGAGTTCATTGAGACGCAAAGATTGCGCGCGTTTGATAGGAGCGAAGCCCGGCAGTTCGTTACCAGTGATGGCATCTGCAGGCGACCAGATGGGGCCGACAGGAAGTGTTTTAACGTGAGACCGCACAACAACTTTGTGCGCGTGACGGGCCACGATGTAGGTGGTGCGCCCACGGCCACGAGGCAGCACGGCGCTGGGTTTGCCCAGGATGGCATAAACTTCGGGCAAATCTTTTTCCAGCACCAGGTAATAAGCATCAAACCGGGCAATCTGCTCATACAGCTCAAGGCTTTTATCCGTCATTTCGCGGTAGGAGGGAGGCTGCCAACTCACGGTGGCGCGCAGCAGCGCTTCCAATTTTTCGTAGCCAGCCTTGTATGTGGGAGGAAAGGCGAACACGGTCTGGTTGCCGTTGTGTTCTTCAAGCAATTCAAATCCGTCCCGCGCCTGATAGTCCACATCACCGATGTGACGCTTATAGCGGTCAAGGTTCTCGCAGGTTTTGTCCATCAGAGAATCCCAACAGCGGCGATGCTGCTCAACCGTGCGAAGCTGGAACGCGTTTTTTCCCTGCCACACCTCACGCAGATCCATGAGCAGACTGACGGACGCGGCCTTTTCAATGGCGCTGCCAGTGCGCAGCAGGCCGCGAAGCTGATCCGGACAGTCGGGCTGCTCATGCAGTTCTAAATCCCAGCCCGAAAGGTAGGCTCCCAGGGCTGACGTGTAGATGGTGACATCGCAGGCCTTGATGGGGCCAGTGTATCTGCCGCTACGCAGCACCGAAGGCACGGTGAAATTACCAGCCCCCACAATAAGCGGCGGCAAAGAAACCGATTGGGCATACTCGGCCAGCACCTTGCGGACTGACGAACTGACAGCGCCGATAAAGCTCATGCCCGTTCCCCCGTTTCGCTCGCGAGCTGGGCTTCGCACAGTTCACACATTTTGAGCAGGGCCAAGCTGCTATTGCGAATGTCAAACTTGAGCTTCACGCCCTCAAGGGCGTTATAAAAACGGTCGAACCCTGCCATCGGAGCCAGCAGCACTTCATCATGTGCAAGGCCGGAAAGTTGCTCGACCACCTCATGGAAGTGTTCAAGCTCCTCATCGACAAAGGCCAAGGCGATGGTGCGGGTAAAAACCTGTGGCGTGGTGAAGCCCACGAGGTCGATCTTGTCCAGCTTGCGGGCCTGTTCTTCGGACAAGCCTGCATAGAGCTTGGCTTCAATGTCGTCTATTTCGGCCCACAATTGTGAAAGAATGGTCTGATCGTCATGCCCCGCCAGGGCGTTGTGGGAAAGCTGGATTGCTATGCGCTTGGCTTTGCTCAGTTCACACTCAATAACCATCACCAGAATGTGCTGTACCCCGGCCTCAACAGCCGCCTGAACTCGGTGATTGCCAGAAAGGACTTCCAGACTACCATCGGGTTCTCTCCAGCACAGCGGCACACTGGACAAGCGACCATCTTGGCGCACGTTGGAGGTAAGCTGCTGGAAGGTGCCCTTGTCCAACACACGGGCATTTTTTGTGAGCAGCTTGAGTTCGCCCGGAGCAACCGCCAGCAGCCGGAAATCATCACCGTACAACTGCGAACTGAGGGTAGTGAGTGTAGAATTCATCGCCTGCAAATCGCTCATTATGCGCCCCCGTATATGAAGAGAAAGTTGCGTGAGGTTACGACCTCTTCCGGGTGGTCACGCAGCCACATGGGAAGAAATTTTGACGTCCGTTCCAAGCCCCGCAGCTCCACAAGTGCCGCATGGAGAGGGGCGGTAAGCTGGCAGCCAGGACGTAGCGCAAAGCCTGACAACCGAAGCCTCTCGCTGCTGGCCCCCTTGACGTAAAAAATCTGTGGATATGGCTGCCACGCAAGTGCGGCACGCCCAACCTTGCAAGGAATCATGCTCAACGGCAGATAGTCTTTAAGTAGGATGGCAAGTTCTTGCTGATCCTCTACTTCTAACGATTCAGCCGTGCCGCCCTCGGCGTCCCAAGGGTGCGACGTATTCGCCGCCGATGAGGATTCCGCCTCTTTTTCGCTGGCCGGTTCAGAAGTGGCAACTTCCTTCTTTTCGGGGGTACAAGCTGTTGGGCTTGCCCCGCCCCCCCCACAATCCAACCCAGACGAAAATGAGTCCATATGTCCACATTCTTCTGGCGTTTGGCGGTCAGGCGTATCTTGTGCTATACTGCCCCCGTGCAGGTCTGTGCACTGCTCTGGCAGTGTGACCGATGGCGGCAAGGCCTCGGCTATCCATTGGCGAAGGTCAGCCCCCTGGGCAAAGGCATCGCCGGGATCTTTGCCGATAGGAGTGGGCCAGCGGCGGGCTGAGGAGGTGAAGGAGTTGGTCCACCACTCAATGGCCTGTGCACCAGCGGCGTCATAATCCAGCGCCAGGCACACACGGCTGGCAGCCTGCAGCAGAGGATAGGATACCGAATCCGGTTTGATGCGGTTTGATCTCAGACCAAGCGTCCCTACCACGCCACCGCTCATTGCATGGATGAGCATGGCGTCAAGCTCGGCCTCAACGATAAAGTACACTGCCAGCTCTGGCGGCAGGCTGGATTTGAGGAGAAACGGCCCACGGCAAGAACCCTCAAGCGCAAGGTATTTAGCTTTGGCCGATACCGTCCCATCGGGCAACGTGTGAGTATAATCCGGCTTGTGCCTGCGGATACGCACGGCAATGACTCGGCCCGCTGTGTCAAAGGTAGGAATGATGATACCGCGGGGAATGAGCATGTGAGTTTTCGTCTTGCCGTTGTCGTCTATCTTAGGCTCAAGGCCGAGCACAGAGCGGAGCCGAATGCGGCCAGGGATGCGGTCATTTTCAGCCGTGAGCAAACCAAGCTTGTAAGCTTCAATTTCTGGCAGGCCAATGCCGCGCGCGGAAAGCCATTGATTGCCGCCTAACCCCATGAGATGGCTATGTGCTTCTGATACAAGCTTGCCCGCGTATTCCGTCCACTTTTCGCCCGGAAGCTCCCATGTTGTGGGGCGCCATGCGCTGTGAACGGGCTCTTTGGGGGCTGATCGGCGCCATGTCCGCTCACTCGCTTTGACCTCTATACCCAGCTCCGCGCAGGCTTCCTTGAATTCCATGCCCTCACACTTGACCAAATAGGCAATGGAATCACCACCAGCTCCACATCTCCGACACGACCAGATCCCGGGAATGTCGTGCTCTATGCACACCGGGCCACGCCGATTGCTGCCGCGTTCACGGCGTTCAGGCCAGACCATGAAGCGGTCAGACTTTCCGGCATCACCCGTGCAGAGCGGGCATGGCCCGTTCCATCCATCGCTACCTTGGCGGCGAATGACCTTCTCACCAGGGAATCGAGCGCGATAAAAATCCAAGAGCTTGCTCATTATGTCCGCCTCTGTCCGTCTTTCTTTTCTTATTACTATCTTAATTTATTTAATATTTTTATAAAATGGACATAAGGACATAAACAACAGGGTATTTTACACGCACAACGCACCAGCGCAGGTGGCGCATGGAAAACATTAACTGTTGTGTCCTTGTGTCCATTTCTATGTATATGCACATAAAAACAGCATGTTATGCATGCAAATAAGCCGGGCATTACTGGACATAACTAATAGTCCTTGTTGCCAGCATCGCGCAGCGCGTCCTTGGCTTCTTCCTTGAGGGCCACGCCAAGACGCCAGCTACCATTGCTGCGCTTTACAGGAATTTCTTTTTTGTTCAGTAGGATGCCAAAGGTTCGTGCTTGAATGGCCTTTGCACCTCTGTACAACTGGTACCAAAGCACAAAAGCCTTATGCAGTTCGCTGGCTTCAATCTTTGTTTTGTAGCGTGTTGAGTCTTCTTGCTTGTCTTCAAGGATGCACCATTCGTTTAGGAATACACCTACATCATCCCACGATTCGCGCTGCTCATTTGTCCATTGCTTGATTTTCTCTGGCACGATAAGACGGCCATCCTTGAGCACCTGCAGCCCGCCCTTGACCATGCGGGCAAGCACCCCCTTGGCTTCGGCCTGCAGCTTTTCGTCCAGATTTTTGTCGGCTGGGCGCTCGTAGCTTTCTTTGGGTTCATCCACGAATGACAGCGGCCACTTGAGAATCTGCGTACGGCACCAGAACGCGGCATCATCAGCCTTGGCCGATGGCAGCTCGTTGGTGGTCATGATGGGCGTGTGGGTTTGCTCCCATGTTGTCATGGCCTTGTCTTGCAGGCCGCGCGCCGTGATAAAGCCACCGCCTGTGAGTTTTTTAAGCTTGGACAGAGCGAATTTTTGACCGCCTTCGGCCTCGTTAATCCACGCTATACACATGCCCCGGAGCATAAGGACATCTGGCGATGGTGCCGACGAATTGCGCACCTGGGATGTTTGCAGGAACATTTCAACGGGGACGTCACCAGACAGATCACCGCCCAGGACGTGGGTGATGAGCTTGATGAGCGTATCCTTTCCGTTGCGCCCATGTTCTCCGTGGAAGATCACAAAGACGTGATCCCGGCGCTTGGTAATTAGCGCGCTGCCGAGCAACCGCCAGATATACTCGACAAGCTCCTGATCGCCATCCATCGAGGCGAGCAGGTAGGCGTCCACTTCCGGGCAGGGTGACGCCTCTTGCAGTACA
>JBFXIU010000103.1:0-11755 GCA_050175615.1 Porticoccaceae bacterium
AAGACGCCGACAGAACAGCTGGTAGTAGCGGTCTGCCGGATGTTGTTTTTCTCTTATCCGCGAATAGAATGAGAATCCTATCACCGGCAGCAGAGAGACCAGCGAAGCCAACAGCAAAAAGCCCGCAATACGCAAGCTGTCCAGCCTCCCCAACAATTTCGTCAACAATTCCGACTGCACATTTTGATAGCCGAGAACCCATTTCGCCCAGCCATATTCAAGGGATTCAAGGCTCAATCGAAGCCTGTTCAGCCAGGCCACCGACCTGAACCGGGCGAGATCGAAAGGCGCATCAGTGAAAATTTCGTCTCCGGGCATCAGATCCAAAAGACTGTTGAGAATACGCTCAGGCGCAACTGCGGCAGTGGGGTCAACCTTCACCCAGCCGCGACCCTCAAGCCAAACCTCCCCCCAGGCATGGGCATCGTATTGTCTTACACTAAGGTAGCCGCCATCGGGATGGATCTCTCCACCCTGGTAGCCGGCAACAATGCGGGCGGGAATCCCTGCGGCACGCATAAAAAACACAAAACTAGCGGCAAAATGCTCGCAAAAACCCTGTTGGCTGCGAAAGAGAAAATCATCGATAGCATGCTGCCCCAAGGGAGGTGGGGACAGAGTGTAGTAAAAAGTGTTGCGATAATAGTTCAGCAGCCGGTTTATCAGTGCCTCGGTTGATGGGCTTTCCGCAGCCCAGCGTCTGGCCAGTGCAACGGTTTCAGGATTGCTTTTTGTGGGCAACTGAAGCTCGACTCTTTCGCGAACAGGGCTTAGCCCTCCGGCGTCGAGGAGACTGGCAGACATGGATGTAACCCTGTATTCCATCCTTCTGGTAACGGTCTCGGGAGAGACCAGTGTCAAGTCCCTCAATACTCCGGTACCTGCACTGTAAGTTTGTGGCAACCACAGGCTGTAGAGCCAATTGCCGGAGTGTTTTTCCAGAGCAACCCTGTAGGTAATAGCGTCGCCCTGGGGAAGTACGACAGAGTCACGCCATACTGATTTCTGTGCCTGCCATTGTACCAGCCCACCACTGTGTCCCCAGTCGGCCTGTGTCCAGCGCTGGCCGTCAAAACGGGAGAGGGTCAGCCCTCGCCAGTAAAGATTCTCCCGGGAAGGAATATCCCCTTCAAAATCAACGCGAAAGGCGATTGCAGAGGAGCGCCCCAGGCGACTGATGTCGCCCAGCTCCAGGCTGTTACTCATTCCGGTCGTTCCTGAGCTCGAAGAAGGAACATTCCACAGGGGAGCCAGCCTCGGCATGACCAGAAAAAACACCACCATCAGAGGCAAGGCCTGAGCAAGAATACGCAGGGACTGAAACAGAGGGCGATAATGGCGATGATCAAAGGCTCCCTGGTGAAGACCCGCCAGACTGGCGGTAACAAAGGCGATCGCAACAGCCACATAAACCGCAGTGACGAGACCCTGGTCGAACAATGCCAGGGTTACAGCAACAAAATATCCTAAAAAAACCACCACCAGTGCATCCCTGCGCTGGTGCATTTCCAGCAGCTTCAGGGAAAACGCACACACTAGCATGGCAACCATGGGTTCGAGGCCGTAAAGCCGCTTAAAACTGATCAGGAGGCCGGCGATACAGCCGACGACAAGAATCAGCTTGAGCCAGCGTCCTGGAGCGCCCCAACGCCCTCTGTAAATACCAGTTTGCCAGCCCAGGGCAACCACGGCTATTGCGGGCACCCAAAGGGGAAGATAACGGCCAAGGGGCAGTACGGTAACGATAAACGCCACCAGCAGCCACAAAGCGCCATTGCGGGGAATTTGCCACAGGGGCAGCATTAGCTGCCCCCCCATTCAAACAAGGCGAGACTGCGCAATAGCCGTTGCCGGTGTTTTTCTCCCTGACCCAGGACAGATTGCTCCCCTGGCAACTTGAGGCCGTAGGGGCGACCGCTGATTGCCGCCTGCAGTACATCAGCGCAAAGCCGCGACAATCGCGCCTCCCGGTCAAGACCGGGATACTGATTCCAATCAAGCCATTGAGGGTCTGCCACCGGATCGGCGAAATGTTTTGTGTAAAGCCCCTGCCCGCGCGCGAGCTGCTTCCAGGCGATACGGTTGTAGGGCTCCCCGGCTCTGTAGGGGCTGAGAGCGCTGAAATCCTCAGCCCCCTGAACTTCGTCAATGGCAAAATCGGTACTCTCGCCGCCACCTTTATGTTCTCCGTTAGCGGAGATGGGCTGCGGATAGACAATCCCCCAACTGTCGAGCAAAACGCGGCTCCAAACCCTTATGAGGCCGAGGGGATAGACAGTCTCCACGGTCAAGCGTCCAGGATAGAGCTTGCCGCGGCGCTTGGTATCTATGTAAAGACCGACCACTGCGGTGCGCTGTTCATCATCAACACTATGGCTGGAGCTGAAAAGCACTGGCTGCGGAGACGAGCCGGCAAACTTTAACCAAATGCCATCCCGATAACGCCGATCCTGCTGACTCACCTCCACATCAACACGGACTTTTTCCCCGGGAAAGCCGTCTTCAATATGAACAATCCGCACCCTGATGCCGGACAAATTGGCGAAACTGTGAAAAATGGTTACCACAAACACGGCGGCCAGCAATGCGGCGAACACAAACACCACATTATTTTCGTAGTTGGTGGCCAACAGCCACATCAATACCAAAACACCGAGAAAACCCAGACCCGTACGGGAGGGGAAGGTAAAAATGGAGCGATGATTGAGGGTGATTTGGGAGACCCTGGGGAGACGGCGCTCCAGCCAGAAATCAAAATATCGCCGCCAGTATTTTGTTAGTAGAGTTGACATGCCGGGCGTCTCCAGCTCAGAGGGTGTCCACCTCGTTGAGCGCCTGCTCCACCAGCAGGTCGCTTTTCGCCGCACCGCGGCGGCCATCCCCCTGAATTTGCAGCCGGTGCCTTGCAACAGCGGGGAACACCGTCTGCACGTCCTCGGGAATTACATAATCTCTGCCCTCTAACAGCGCCCAGGCGCGGGCGCAAGCCAACAGAGAAAGGGATGCCCTGGGCGACAAGCCGCAGTCGATGCTATCGGCGCTGCGGGTAAATTGCACCAGGCGAACCAAATAGTCCGCCAGGGGCTCAGAGAGATGAATACGGGCGACCCGATTTTGCAGCTCCACAAGCTCTTCAGGGCTCAGGCAGGGTTTGACGCTATCGAGTTGTCCGCAGTTGTCGGCGCGCATAAGCATATTTTTTTCGGCGCTACGGTCTGGGTATCCCAGCGAAAGAGACATGGCAAACCTGTCCTGCTGAGATTCCGGCAATGGATAGGTGCCCCCCTGGAACACGGGGTTCTGGGTGGCAACAACAAAAAACGGCTGGGGCAAGTGGCGGGTTTTGCCGTCAATGGTAACCTGCCCTTCGCCCATAGCTTCGAGCAGGGCGCTCTGGGTTTTAGGGGTGGTGCGATTAATTTCATCCGCGAGCAACAGCTGCGTAAAAATGGGGCCCGGATGAAAGCGGAATTTCTCAGTTTCTTTATGGTAAACAGAAATGCCGAGAATATCCCCGGGGAGCAGGTCGCTGGTAAACTGAATACGTTTAAAAGACAAACCCAGGCTCGCGGCCAGGCCATGAGCCAAGGTTGTTTTGCCCATTCCCGGCAGATCTTCGATCAGCAAATGCCCGCGAGCGAGCAGACAACAGAGCGCCATTCTGATCTGGTGATGCTTGCCGAGGAGTACTGAACCGACCTGACTGACAACTGCGTCAAGCTTGTCATGCGGAAGGCGGCTCAGGCCGGCACTCATAGCAGTGACAACCCCCGGTCGAGATCTTTTTTGATATCCTCCAAATCTTCAAGCCCCACTGCAACGCGAATCAGATTTTCAGTAATGCCCGCCTGCTCACGCTCGCCATCGGAAAGACGGCCGTGGGTGGTGGTGGCCGGATGGACGATGGTGGTTTTAACATCGCCCAGATTTGCCGTCAGCGACAGTATTTGCGTGCTGTCGATCACTTTCCATGCCTCTGCCCTGCCCCCCTTGACGCTAAACGACAGCACGCCACCAAAAGCACGCTGTTGTTTTCTGGCCTGCGCATGCCCTGGGTGCGAGGGCAAACCGGCGTAAAACACTTTCTCCACTGCGGCCTGGGCTTCCAGCCATTCCGCCAACGCCATCGCATTGGCGGAATGGGCATCCATGCGCAACCTCAGGGTTTCCAGACCCTTGAGAAAAACCCAGGCGTTGAAAGGGCTCATAGTCGGCCCCGCCGTGCGCAAAAATACCAACACCTGATCCATGAGCACCTTGGAGCCAAGCACCACACCTCCCAGGCAGCGCCCCTGGCCGTCCAGATACTTGGTGGCAGAGTGAATAACCAGATCGGCGCCCAGCTTTAAGGGCAGCTGTAGCGCCGGCGTGCAAAAACAGTTGTCGACGGCCAGAAGAATATTTTTGGCTTTGGCGATAGCCGCCAGCCCCTCGATATTAGCGACTTCACAGAGAGGGTTGGAGGGGGTTTCCAAAAAGAAAAGTCTGGTGTTGCTTTTGATCGCACTCTGCCAGGCAGACAGATCCGCAAGGGGGACAAAGGTGGTTTCAACGCCAAATTTTGACAGGTGCTTGCTGAAAAGATTGGTCGTAGTGCCAAAAACATCCCTGGAACAGACAATATGATCACCCGCCTGCAGCAACGCCATGCAGATGCTGAGAATAGCCGCCATGCCGGAAGCTGTGGCAACTGCAGCCTCGGCGCCTTCCAAAGCCGCTATGCGCTCCTCGAACATGCGCACGGTGGGATTGGTGTAGCGGGAGTAGACATTTCCCGCCTGTTCACCTGAAAAGCGCGCCGCGGCCTCAGCAGCACTGGCGAATACATAGCTGGAAGTGGGGAAAATAGCTTCTGCATGCTCCCCCTCGCCGGTTCGGTGTTGACCGGCGCGAATGGCAAGGGTGTCGATAGCCGCACCGAACAGCGGGTCTTGAGGATCGATAGTGTTCATGCCCCACTGCCCTCACCGCCATTGTGAAGCCCTACGACTTCAAGGCGCAACTGCGAATCACTGACGGCTTTTGCCGAGTCACTTCTAACACTGGCAAGCTGGTTAAGGTAGTACTGATCCACATCCCCGGTGATATATTCCCCGGTAAAAACTGAACAGTCGAATTGCTCGATATCCGGATTCCCTTCCCTGGCGCTTTCGATAAGGTCATCCAAATCCTGGTACACCAGCCAGTCGGCGCCAATATTGGCGGCGACCTCTTCAACGCTGTGGCCGTGGGCGACCAGCTCTTTTGCCGAGGGCATATCGATGCCATAGACATTGGGAAAACGCACCGGCGGCGCAGCGGATGCCATATACACCTTATTGGCGCCGGCATCGCGCGCCATTTGGATAATTTCCTTGGATGTTGTGCCGCGAACAATCGAATCATCCACCAGCAGTACATTTTTCCCCTGAAACTCCAGGCGCACGGGGTTAAGTTTCTGGCGCACCGACTTTTTGCGCTGTTTTTGACCGGGCATAATAAAAGTCCGGCCAATGTAGCGGTTTTTCATAAAACCTTCGCGAAACTTGACGCCAAGAACCTCCGCCATCGCCTGCGCCGAAACCCGGCTGGTATCGGGTACGGGGATCACCACATCGATATCGTGATCGGGGCGTTCGGCCAAGACTTTTTCCGCCAGTTTTTCGCCCATCCGCAACCGGCACTTGTACACGGAAATATCGTCGATAATGGAATCCGGTCGGGCGAAATAGACGTGCTCGAAAATACAGGGCACCAGACGAGGATTGTCAGCGCACTGGGCACTGAAAAAGTTGCCATCCATATCGATATAAATGGCTTCACCCGGTGCCACATCCCGCTCCACATTAAAGCCCAGAACATCGAGGGCAACGGTTTCAGAGGCGACCATGTACTCTTTGCCGTTTTCTGTTTCCCGACTGCCAAAAACCAGTGGCCTTATGCCCAAGGGATCGCGAAAAGCAAAAACACCGTAGCTGGCGATCATGCCAACCACTGCATAGGCGCCACTACAGCGTTTGTGAAGACGGGCGATAGCGGCAAAAATATCGGCGGGCTCTGCCTTGACTTTGCCCTGAAGGTGGAGTTCATGGGCAAAAATATTGAGCAGCACTTCAGAGTCAGAATCTGTATTGACATGGCGCAAATCTGATAGAAACAAGTGGGATTTGAGCGCCTCGGCATTGGTAAGATTGCCGTTGTGGGCAATGCAGATCCCATAGGGGGAGTTCACATAAAAAGGCTGCGCCAGGGCTGGCCCTGAATTTCCCGCGGTCGGATAGCGGACATGACCTATACCCATATTGCCCTTGAGCCTTCCCATATGACGAGTATGAAATACATCCCGAACCAGCCCGACATCCTTGCGCTGATGAATTCGCCCATGCTCGCAGGTCATAATACCGGCAGCATCCTGACCCCGGTGCTGAAGCATGGTCAGTGCATCGTAAAGATGCAGGTTAATATCAGATTTTCCAACGATGCCGACGACACCACACATACACACTCACCTTTAGAGATTGATTCTGACCTTAAAATAACGACTTGAAAAACGTCAACAAACGGGAACCCGCTTCCATCACCCAGTCTTCACAGGCGAGAAAATAGGGTATGAGAACAGAATTTTGCCACCAGGGATCCTGGGACACGGGCAGAATCCCGGGAAGAATAATGAGCACCACCATAACCACAATAAACCCTCTCAAGGCGCCAAAGACGGAACCCAGCAGACGGTCGGTGCCCGAAAGCCCCGTGGTTTCGACGAGCTGGCCAAGGAGAAAGCTGATGAGCGAACCGGCCATTAAAATACCAAAAAACAAGACCACCCAGGCCACCAGCGCCCGCAGGGATGGCGTATCCACCAGGTTGGAAAAATACACAGCCACTTCCTGATGGAAAATAGTGGCGCCGAGAAAAGCTGCCGCCCAGATTAGCAATGACAGTGCTTCGCGGATAAAGCCGCGCACTATACTGATGAGGATGGAAAAACCCAAGATGGCAACAATAGCCCAGTCAGCCCAGTTCAATTGATCATCCCCTTCGCCCCAAAAGAGGGTGGATTCTAGCAAAGACTGTGCCCCAGGTCAGGGTTCAAATGGCAAAACCAGCGATTTAACCCCCAGCGAAGCATCTATGCGCGTTTTTTCATTGTCGGCATTCTGGCGCAGCACATGGGGCCCCACGTATACTCGGTAAACCTTTACCGACCCGGGCATACCTGAACGGACGAAGGCCTTAAATCCCGCCACTTGAAGGCGATTCACCAGCTTTTCCGCAGTTGCATTTTCGCGATAGCTTGCCACCTGAACAACCCAGGCTTCAGGGAGACCATTCGAGGCAAGTTTGGGAGCAACTGTGGGCGGTTGTTTTTGTGGCGTGACCTCCTTGACTTTGGCAATCTCTGGTGCCGGCTGAATTTCCTGCCGTGGCGAATCCGTGACGGCCGTTTCCTGCTGAGGCTCAGCGGCGCGGCTTTGTTCCTCAACCAGGGCAAAGACTTCATCCTGGGGAATAACTTCCGCCTCTCCCTTAGGTTGCGAAGGCTCCGCAATTACCAGCTCCTGAATTTCCGGGGCAACAGGGATTTGTGTCGTCTCATCAACAGGCCGTGATGGGTTGAAGTTAAAAACTGCCGGGACAAAAATCGCGGCCAGAGCTACCAACACCAGCACGCCAACCAGTCGCTGTCTCAAGCGTTCAGAGCTCATCTTGCCTCCCGATATATTCGCCAATGGCGGCCACGGTAAAAAATGATCCGCACACCAGAATAAGATCGCCGTCCCCAGCCATATTTAATGCCTGATCAAAAGCACCTTCAATCGTTTCTGCACAATGGCAATCACAACCGAGAGTGTACACAAGCTCGGCCAGCTTCACAGCAGGTAATGCTCGAGGATTTGCCCTCAGGTCTCCCAGGCACCAATGATTGATCACTGCCTTCAGGGCGCCGACAAAACCAGCGGCATCCTTGTCTGCCATCATGGCAACCACCGCAATGACACGGCGATTTTCTCCCCTAAGCCTGTCCGCCAAAAAGGCAGCAGCGGCCGGATTGTGCGCCACATCCAATATCAGCGAGCGATTTGCAAACGTCATTGACTGGTATCTGCCAGCAAGATGCAATTGGTTCAGCGTGTTTGCCAGTGTCAGACTGTCCAGATCATAACCGAGCAGCAACATGGCCTGAATTGCCCCCAGCACACTGGGTAAGGGAAGGCTCGGAATGGGTAAATCAAAAAATTGTCGCGCCGCAGTGAAGGGCAGACTGAAGTGGGCATGAAGACGGCCGTCGCCACAGTCACCGCCAAAATGCTCATTGAGGTAAAAAGTCTTTGCACCAAGCCCTTCAAGGTTATTGCGCAACGATAACGGCGGCTGGCTGTCGCAACAGACCAGAGGCCGGCCTGCCCTGGCGACACCGGCTTTTTCAATGGCGATCAGTTCGCGATTATTGCCCAGCCAGGCGGCGTGATCTATATCGATAGGTGTAATCACCGCCAAATCTGCATCAATAATATTGACGGCATCAAAGCGGCCACCCAACCCTACCTCAAGTATCCCCAGATCCAGGTTGGACTCCGCCATAATCAGCAACGCAGCGAGGGTGCCCACTTCAAAATAGGTCAGGGAAGTATCGCCTTGTGCGGACGCTATTCGAGCAAAAGCAGCACACAGCTGTTGGTCACTGACGTCAGAACCCTGTATACGAATCCGCTCGTTATAGCGAATAAGATGGGGAGAACTATAGGCGCCAACCCGAATCCCCTGGCTCAAGGCAAGTTGTTCAATGGTGCGAACACAGGATCCTTTGCCATTGGTGCCCGCCACGGTAACCACTCTTTTCGCCGGCGAGCCAAGCCCCAGGCGATTGAACACCAGGCCAACGCGCTCAAGACCAAGATCAATCTCTACGGGGTGGCGGCTTTCGAGATACTTGAGCCAGTCATAAAGGCTGCGACCTGGCATTCAGGAGGACCCAGATAAGATCAAAAAATAAATGGCGTTAAGCGTCTGCAAGCTCTCTAACTGTGGGAATACCTGTCATTTTGCTCAGCAGCCGGGCAATGGTGTCGCGCATATCGAGCCGGGAGACGATCATGTCGATAGCGCCATGCTCAAGGAGAAACTCGCTGCGCTGAAAACCCGCTGGCAATTTCTGGCGAATGGTCTGCTCAATAATATTGGGACCTGCGAAACCCGCTCGAGCATTGGGTTCGGCAATATTGATGTCGCCGAGTAGAGCAAGACTGGCCGAGACGCCGCCGTAAACGGGGTCTGTCATCACTGAAATATAGGGAATACCCTCGCCTTTGAGACGCTCGATCATGGCACTGGTTTTCGCCATTTGCATTAATGAAATCAGCGCCTCCTGCATGCGGGCGCCACCGGTGGCGGAAAAACAGATAAAAGGCATGCGCTCTTCAAGGCAGATACGAGCCGTTCGAGTAAATTTTTCGCCCACGGCATAACCCATGGAGCCGCCATGGAAATTAAACTCAAAAGCCACAGCTCCCACCGGAATACCCTGAAGAGTGCCGCGCATGGCGATCAGAGCGTCCTTTTCACCGGTGAGCTTTTGGGCTTCGATGAGACGATCCTTGTATTTTTTGGTGTCCTTGAACTTCAGACGGTCTACCGGAACCACATCAGTGGCCAGTTCCTCGCGCTCCTGGGGGTCGAGAAAGAGTTCCAGGCGGCGGCGGGCGCCAATGCGAATATGATGGTCGCACTTGGGACAAACATCGTAATTTTTTTCCAGTTCTGGTCTATATAGCGGGGTATTGCAGCGCGGGCATTTTCGCCACAGCCCCTCAGGGACACTGCTGGTTCTATCTTTTTTGGGGGTAACAGGCCCTTTTTTTATGCGTTGCAGCCAACTCATAGGATATTCCGCTGTAAATTTTCGTGGATTTTAGCATTTATTTCCCGAAGATTAATGCCCTGCGGCTCTGACCTCAGCAACAAACCGGCAGATTTTATCGCTGTCCTTGATGCCAGGGGACAATTCGACGCCACCACTGACATCAACACCATAGGGATTGGTCGTGCGAATAGCACCAGCACCATTTTCCGGCGTTAAGCCACCGGCAAGAATAAAGGGAAAGCCGTTCAGGTTTTTCACTTTATCCCAATTAAAACTTTTGCCAGTACCGCCATAGCGATCTTCGCTCCAGGCATCGAAAAGAAAGCCGGCGGCGCCTTTATAGGGCGCTATGGCATCGTGGATATTGGTATCCTCGCGCACTCGAATTGCCTTGATATAGGAATGGCCAAATTGCTGGCAAAAGTCGGGAGATTCGTCGCCGTGAAATTGAAGCACATGGGACTTCACCCTGGTGATCACATCCTCCACCAGGGATGGGTCGGGATTAACAAAAAGCGCAACTGTCGTCACAAAGGGGCCAACCGCGCCGGCTATGGCTACCGCTGCATCCAGGGAAATATTTCTCGGGCTTGGCGCATAGAACACCAGGCCAATAGCGTCAGCCCCACTGTTGGCAGCCAGCAATCCATCAGCTACTGAGGTGATACCGCAGATTTTGACTCTTGTCCGGGACACAGATTACTCTCTTTTTGCCTGAGGACGCATTCTAACAGATGCAAAGCTCCGGGAGGCAGCTCATGAATTAACGTTCGGAGCGACAAAATAAGGCCCCGGCTGAAACGAGGGAACCCCACAGTGTTGGGGGTAGGCCACGGAAACCAAAAAAAGGCCATCGGGAGGCGCGGTAACCTCTCCTTGAGCCCTGTCCCGCAGAGCAAGCAACTCCCGCGGCCAGTTTTCCTGCTTCTGACGGCGGCCGACCGCCAATAAAACACCGGCAATATTGCGCACCATATGATGCAAAAATGCATTGGCGGTTACTTCGATAACCACCAGGGAACCCTGCCTGTAAACACTGATTTTTTCAACACAACGAAAAGGGCTTCTCGACTGGCAGCCTGCGGCACGAAAAGAAGAAAAATCATTTTCCCCCAACAAACCCTGGGCGGCGCTGTGCATCAGACCTTCATCGAGAGGTTCTTTACACCAGGTCATCAAGCCGCGAAAAATGGCTGGGGGAACGGGTTCATTGCAAATGATGTAGCGATAAGTGCGCGACAACGCCGAAAATCTGGCATGAAACCGCCCATCTACCCGGGCGAGCCAGTGAAGCCTAACATTTTCCGGCAAGCGGGTATTGGCACCCCGTATCCAGTTGTGGGGCTGCCGCTCGGCGGTTGTATCGAAATGAATAATCTGATTGGTTGCGTGAACACCCGTATCTGTGCGCCCCGCACAGGCGATGGTAACGGCCTCATTGGCGACAAAAGACAGCGCCTGCTCCACCGCCGCCTGAACACTGGGGCTGTGGCTTTGCCGCTGCCAACCACAAAAATGACGGCCGTTGTATTCAACGGCGGCAGCCATGCGCAATACCCCCTCGGGGAGTTTCCTCCCTTCTGGCAACAGGCTATTGCGCAGATATACCCAGGACTGATTGGTCAAAACGCTACTATCGATTGGCTCATCGACACTCATTCAGCCTATTTTTTCAAGCAATTCCCTGGCTTTTGCTTTTTGGTCGTCACTTCCGCCCTCGGCGACTTCCATTAAAATTTCTTTGGCTCCGGCATTATCGCCCATTTCGAGATAGGCCTGAGCCAGTTCAAGTTGAGTATCACCTTCGTCAATATCGCCGAGAAAATCAAAATCCTCATCAAGATTGAGATGATCCACTACTGCTTCTGCTTCCGTGGCCGCCGCAGATGGCTCGGGTTCATCGGCGCCGAAAGC
>JBFXIU010000104.1:0-11727 GCA_050175615.1 Porticoccaceae bacterium
CTGCCATAGCAGTTGCGCATGGAATAACCGTTGTAACGCACAATACACGTGAGTTTAGCAGGGTTCAGGGGTTGAAGTTGGTTGACTGGGAATAACGTACATAATCCGCCTTTCTCGGCGGTTAACAAAGACTGTTAAATGCAGTGGGAACCGCAGATGAACGCAGAGAAAGCAAGAGCTGAATAAAAGCATTTTGTTGCTTGAAAGGTTTACCCCTAAAACCAGTTTTTGATTTTCATCGGCGTGCATCCGCCTTTATCGGCGGTTACATCAGATTTTCTCAGTTGTTCCGTGTTTCACATGCTGTAGACGTTCTCCGCGTGCTCCGCGTCTTGAGTGAGCGAAGCGAACGGGCGAGAGATAAAGATTTTGAACAAACGAAAGGCCGCAATGGGCACCATCCGCGTCACCAATCTAGGCAAAGCCTACAAACAATACCCCACCCGTTGGTCGCGGCTGGCTGAATGGACTATTCCGTTCAGCAGGCCACGCCACCACCTGCACTGGGTGCTGCAGGATATCAACTTCACCGTCCTGCCCGGCGAGGCGGTCGGCATCATCGGCATTAACGGCGCCGGTAAAAGCACCCTGCTCAAGATGATCACCGGCACCAGCCAGCCCACCACCGGTACGGTCGAGATCACCGGCCGGGTGGCCGCGTTACTGGAACTGGGCATGGGCTTTCATCCCGATTTCACCGGCCGACAGAATGTGTATATGTCCGGGCAGTTGCTTGGTTTAACGGTCGAAGAAATCACCGACCTCATGCCGGAGATCGAGGCCTTTGCTGAAATCGGCGATTACATCGATCAACCGGTGCGGGTGTACTCCAGCGGCATGCAGATGCGGTTGGCATTCAGCGTAGCCACCGCCCGGCGCCCCGATGTGCTGATTGTGGATGAAGCATTATCTGTGGGTGATGCCTACTTTCAGCATAAGAGCTTTGACCGGATCAGGCAGTTCAGCACACAGGGCACCACCCTACTGATTGTCAGCCACGACAAACAGGCCATTATGTCGGTCTGCAATCGGGCTATTCTGCTCAGTGCCGGCAAGGTGGCCCTTGAAGGTGAGCCAGAGGCGGTGATGGATTACTACAACGCCATGCTGGCGGATCACCAGAATCAGACCATAACGCAAGAAGTAAGAAATGATGGCAAGCTGCAGACGATATCTGGCACCGGTGAGGCAACCATCGTCAATGCCGTCTTGCTGGATGCAGCTGGCAACCAGGTTGAAATGATCGGCGTTGGCCAACAGGTGTCGTTGCGAGTCGCCATCGCCTGCCACACCGCAATTCCCGAACTCATAATCGGCTTCATGATCAAAGATCGGTTGGGCCAGCCTGTTTTTGGCACTAACACACACCACCTTGAAAGCAAACTCTTACAATTGCACGCGGGTGCAGCCATAGAGTTCGTTTTCGATTTTGTGGCCAACATTGGCACTGGCACCTATTCACTGGCCTTGGCGCTGCACGCCAATGACACCCACCTAACAAAAAACTATCAGTGGCGCGATCTGGCCTTGGTTTTCAACGTCATTAATCTCGACAAGGAGCCCTTCGTGGGAGTTGCCTGGCTTCCTGTTTCTACAAGGTGTTCTGCATGATGGATACTTTTTACCGCGCTTTCGAAGAAAGGTATTACGCACCGCGTAGCGTTATCAAGCAGCTTCGTAAGCAGTACCTACCTTTCTGCGACATTGTAAACTCGTTATACCCGGGTGGGGAAACTTACGATATCGGCTGCGGCCGTGGGGAGTGGCTTGAGTTAATGCTTGAGTCCGGTATGGCTCCATTCGGTGTCGATCTGGACGACGGGATGCTCCAGGGTTGTCGTGAGCTAAAACTGCCTGCACAGCAGGGTGATGCAGTTGCATACCTCACCTCACTCCCCGATGAAAGCCAAGCCATCATCTCGGCCTTTCACGTCGTCGAGCATCTATCCTTCGATCAGCTACGAACAGTAGTGTCAGAGGCCTTGCGGGTATTGAAGCCGGGCGGTTTGCTCATCATGGAAACACCGAACCCTGAAAATATACTTGTAGCAACCTGCAATTTCTATTTGGACCCGACTCATCAACGACCAATACCACCTCAACTACTCGCATTTCTGCCGGAGTACTACGGCTTCACTCGTACCAAGATCATACGACTCCAAGAATCCAAGGAGCTTGCGATAAACGAGTCGCCTACATTAAAAGATGTTTTGGGAGCGACCAGCCCTGACTATGCCGTCATTGCTCAAAAGACAGCAGATGTCAAAATACTACAGCTTTTTGATTATATATTCAGCCAAGAATATGGACTGTCACTTAATACTCTTGCTGGGCGTTTTGACTCAAGGTTACAGCAGGCAGAGGTGAAGGCTCAACAGGCAGAGGCTGGGTTACAGGCTGTGTATAACAGTCGGTCGTGGCGGATCACCGCGCCGCTGCGCTGGCTTATAAATATATTCCGTAATAAGGCAGCAAATCAATGAACCGTTTTCGCCGCGTTGGTCGCCAGATGGTTATACACCTTAAATATTATATCTCTACCCACCCACGCCTTAAAGTGCTTTCACTGCAATGCCTGGCCCCCTTTCCCCGCCTGAAAATGCGCCTGAAGCTGGTTGGCAGTCAGCCAATGCCTGCATCAACCATTTTTACCATTAAAGGGCCTAAACAGCTTTCGCCCCGGGCCCGCCAGATCTACCACGATCTCAAGACTGCCATTGAACAGCACCAGAAAGGGCAGCAGTAATGCGTATTGCCATCGATATGCAGGGCGCGCAGACCGAAAGCTGCTTCCGGGGCATCGGGCGCTATACCATGTCTTTTGCCCAGGCGGTGGTGCGCAATCGGGGTGAGCATGAGATCATCCTGGCGCTTTCCGGCCTGTTCCCTGACACCATTGAACCGATCCGCGCCGCCTTTGAAGGCCTGCTGCCGCAGGAAAATATCCGGGTGTGGCATGCGCCGGGACCGGTGAGGGAAGAAGATCCCGGTAACGAATCACGCCGCGAAGTGGCTGAGTTGATCCGCGAGGCGTTCCTTGCCAGCCTGCAACCGGACGTGATTCATATTTGCAGCTGGTTTGAAGGGTATGTTGATGATGCCGTCACCAGCATCGGACGGTTCGACACGCAGACGCCGGTCAGCGTGATCCTGTACGACCTGATCCCGTTGTTAAACCCGGATCATTACCTCAAGCCTAATCCGCCCTACCAGCGGTACTATCTGAACAAGGTAGAACATCTCCGGCGGGCATCACAATATCTTGCCATTTCCGATTTCAGCCGAAACGAAGGCATCGAGGCGCTGGATGTATCAGGCGACAGCGTAGTCAATATCTCCACCGCCATCGACGATCACTTCCAACCGCAAACTATTAACGCAGCCACCGTCAACCAGCTGAAGCAGAAATTCGGCATCACTCGCCCCTTTGTGCTCTACACCGGCGGTGCCGATGAACGTAAAAATCTGCCCCGCCTGATTCAGGCCTATGCCGCCTTGCCCGCGCAGCTGCGGAACGGGCATCAACTGCTGTTTGCCGGCAAAATGCCTGAAGGCGATGTCGCGAGATTCAAGCAAGAGGCAAAATCCGCTGGCCTTATGCCGAATGAACTTTGTTTCACCGGTTATGTCAGCGACGAAGAACTTGTCCAGCTCTATAACCTTTGCCAGCTCTACGTGTTCCCCTCGTGGCACGAGGGCTTCGGCCTGCCGGCGCTGGAAGCGATGGCCTGCGGCGCACCGGTGATCGGCGCCAACACCAGCAGCCTGCCCGAAGTCATCGGCCTGGACGAAGCATTATTCGATCCGCTGGATGTCAACGCCATCGATGCCAAACTGCAGCAAGCGCTCGAAGATGAGACTTTCCGCACTCGGTTGATGGAGCATGGCCAGCAGCAGGCTAAACGGTTTTCGTGGGATGACACCGCAAGGCGGGCGATCGGGGCGTGGGGGGAATTATCTAAAACTAAACTTTCGCACCCTGATCCCCTGGTGACGACAAACCTGCTCGGCAGGCTGATTACAACCATTGCAGCAACCATTCCGACAAATTTATCAGATACAGAATTAGCTACTATGGCATTTGCATTAAACCGTATAAAAACAGAGGACGCTCCCAAACAACTATTGATTGATATTTCAGAACTGGCGCAACGCGACGCCAGAACCGGAGTACAACGTGTAACGCGAAGTATACTAAAAGAACTTTTAGAGCACCCCCCAAAAGGCTATGTAGTAAAACCTATCTATGCAACACAACTTTCTACTGGATATTATTACGCTAACAAATACGTCTCTAGTTTATGTAATGTAGAAAATGGGATCGTCGATGCGCCGATAGACTACCAGCCAGGTGATATTTTTCTGGGTCTGGACCTGCAGCATCATGTAGTGGCGGCTCAACAGAGCTTCCTAGCAGCATTAAGGCGTGAAGGAGTATGCGTATATTTCGTTGTATACGACCTGCTTCCGGTACTTTTGCCGTCAGCATTCCCTCCGGGAGCAGATTCGGGTCATCAGGCTTGGCTTGAAGTATTAACCGGCTTTGACGGGGTCGTGTGTATTTCGGAAGCGGTTGCCAAGGAATTTGAGGTCTGGAGCAGAACTCATCGCCCTAACAGTTTGCTGCCTTTTAAAATAGATTACTTTCATTTAGGTGCTGACATAGAGAACACTTTGCCCACCTGTGGCATCCCGGATACTGCAACGCAGCTGTTTGCAGAGCTGAAATGCCGCCCGACTTTTTTGACGGTGGGAACTGTTGAGCCACGCAAAGGCCAAGTGCAAGTGCTCAATGCCTTTGAACACCTCTGGCAGAGTGGCGCCCACATTAACCTGGTCATTGTGGGCAAGCCGGGGTGGCTGGTGGATCAATTGGTTAAACGTCTGCGCACTCACCCCGAACTCGGCAAACGCCTGTTCTGGCTTGAAGGGATTAGCGACGAATACCTGGAAAAGGCATACGCTGCCAGCACCTGCCTGATCGCTGCATCCTATGGTGAAGGCTTTGGCCTGCCGTTGATCGAGGCGGCCCAGCACAAACTGCCGATCATCGCACGGGATATCCCGGTGTTCCGCGAAGTGGCGGGGGAGTATGCCTTTTACTTTGATGGCAAAGAACCTCATCAGCTGGCTGAATCAATTAAGGAGTGGATAGGTTTATGTGAAAACGACAGGCACCCCAAGTCAGACAACATGCCGTGGCTGACCTGGAAAGAGAGTGCTCAGCAACTGCTCGAAGTAATTCTGACTAAAGGAGAACTTAAATGCCCATAGCAGAGCACGAAGTAGTTTCAGGAGGATATTACATTACAGAGGGACAGCAACTCAGGAAAGTTATTGAACTCCGGCAAGACGAGCAGGGGCGTACGAGAATTGTATATATGGTCAAAAGTGATCTTATTCCCCAAAAAACTTTTGGGTACACGGCGACACTTGCTAACCCGGCCCTTTTGTCAACCTTTGCTAATGCTTGCACAAAAAGACTTGATGCAGCTGCCATTCGGCAGAGACGTCTTGATTTGATTCTGCTTGAAGGCGAGTAAAGAGTGTTCACAATTTGCAAAAGCCTCTTCTGCAAATTTAGTGGGTAGGTGCTGATCTTTTCAGTGCAAGAAAGGGACGTTTAATATGAAAACTGTACAGCAAGGCAAAGAGTTACAAGTTGCTGTAGTCTTGCCAGCCTACAACGAAGAGCAAACCATCGCCGATACAATTGAAGACTTCCATGCTTCTTTGCCAGATGCCGCCATTTGGGTCATCAACAATCGTTCAAGCGATGCTACTGAGAATATAGCACTAGAGACGTTGTCAAAATTAGAGTGCCGAGGTGGTGTGATCAATGAAATGCGTCCAGGAAAAGGAAATGCTGTCCGGCGTGCTTTCATGGACATTGAATCGGACATTTATATACTTGCTGATGCAGATATGACCTATCCCGCTGCACAGGCTCACCAGTTGATCGCCCCAGTCATCGCAGGCGAGGCTGACATTGTAGTTGGTGACCGACATAGCTCTGGACACTATGCAGCAGAGAACAAGCGCGCGCTCCATGGATTTGGAAACCGCCTGGTACGTGATTTAGTAAACAAACTATTTGCAGCTAATCTCGCAGACATCATGAGCGGTTATCGGGTGTTCACTCGGCGCTTTGTAAAAAGCTATCCTATTCTGGTGGAGGGTTTTGAAATCGAAACCGACATGACACTACATGCCCTGGACAAACGTTTTCGTATCGTCGAGATACCGATCAACTATCGTGACCGCCCAGTCGGCAGCTTTTCAAAACTAAATACTTTTCGCGATGGCGCGCGGGTGCTTAAAACAATCGGGAACATTTTACGCTACTATCGCCCGCTGGTCTTTTTTGGCGGCGGAGCTATTCTATTTGCTGTACTGGGGTTGCTGGCTGGTATCCCCGTCATTAAGGAATGGATCATTGAACGTTACATTAGCCATGTCCCCCTGGCTATTCTCGCTACCGGACTGGAGACCGTTGCTATCGTTCTCGCGGCCATCGGCCTGATTCTTGACTCGATCACACACCAGGACAAGCGAAACTTTGAGCGGGAGTTATTGAGCCGATGATTTTTAGACAGGGCGTTTTTGGCATAAATGGTGGAGAAAACAAAAGTTTGATATTGACCAAGTGTGGCAATTTGCTTGAACAACGGCTTTTTCGTTTTGCATTGGTTGGATGTGTAGGGTTCTGCATTGAAGCAGGACTACTCACCTATTTCACGACGCTAACCGGTATCGGGCCGATAAAAGGGCGCGGCATATCCTTCCCAGTTGCAGTTTTGGTAACATGGTGGCTCAATAGAAATCTTACGTTTCAGTCAGAAAACCCGCCAGGGCTTGAAAGTATGCGTTATTTTTTCGTACAGCTTGTTGGTGCTGTATCTAATTTGGCAGTGTTTGCGGCGCTAGCTTCCAGTTCGAACATCCTCAGTCAAGTGCCTATGTTTCCATTGCTTATTGCTGCTATCGTTGGGCTCGGTGTTAACTTTACCCTGTCCTCTAGAATGGTGTTTTCAATCAATGAATAATTCAAAAGAATTCCAATATACAGGCACAGACAATCTTGAGGTTATGGACGAAGCTGTGAACTACACAGCATTTCTCGCAGGATTGGTTAATCAACATTGCTCCGGGGCGGAATGCATTGTTGATTTTGGCGCTGGCATCGGGACTTTTGCTAGTCAACTTATTAAAAGCAATCGGAATGTTATTGCCGTCGAACCAGATGAGAGTCAGTGTCAGCGAATGGCTGACTTGGGGCTCACCTGCTTGCCAGAGATCGAGATGGTACCAGATGGCTGGGCAGATGCAGTTTATTCTATCAATGTTCTTGAACATATAGAAGATGATACAGCAGCGTTAAAAAAAATCTATGCGAAGTTGAAGCCTGAAGGGCGGCTTTTCATTTTTGTGCCGGCTTTCCAAGTACTCTACTCAAGCATGGACAAAAAGGTTGGGCATTTTCGGCGCTACGCAAAAACTGATTTAATAACCAAAGTAACTGATTCAGGTTTTTATATTACTGGAACACGCTACGCTGATTCTTTAGGTTTTTTGGCTACTTTAATATACAAGTGGCGCAATGATAAAAGTGGAGATTTAAATCGTGCTGCTCTAATAACTTTTGATAGAGTTATTTTCCCCATGAGCCGGTTGCTAGACAGGCTGACATCAGCATATTTTGGTAAAAACTTGATCCTAACAGCAAAGCGTAAATAGCAGGGGTGATTATGAAGGCCTTAGTAGAAAACAAACTAGTTCATTTCCATAAAATAAAATTTTTATTCATCAAACATAAAATTTTGTATTTTCTACTCATTAGTTTATATATTACAATGTTATCAATATTAGCTTTAAATAGATTTGCTCCACCACATATGAATGCAGATACTGTTTTATTTTCAATAATATCTACACAAAACGTTACACCTTTCATTTGGGGGCAAGATCGTTTAGCAAATTTCATTCCTCTCATTTTATCTACATTTTCATCAATTCACCTCAATTTGCTTTTACATTTGTTTATCTTTAGCTTGTCTTTTTTTGTGCTTATATATTCTATTGCAATAATAATTGCAAAGATAAATCATATAAATAATGATTGTTCAAATAAATTGTTGGCTTTTTGTATCACATGCACGGTTAGTATTTTAGTATTATCTCCTTTTGCATCACATGTATTCATTGCAGAAGGCCAACCTTATGCACTATCATATTTATTGCTCATACATTCATTTCTATTTTTCATGAAAATTCCACAGAACAAAACTCCAAATATTATTTTTTGTACGGCCGCACTCTTCATTTCTTTCGGATTGAACCCAAGCATTCTTGTCCCTGCAACGGCTCTCTCGGTAGGTTATTCATTTATTTCCAAAAACTTAAGGGGAGCCATTTTTTTAATAATCTCTGTTTTGTTTTTCATTGTATGGGGTAAACTGTCAGCTATTTTAGGCGTTCCAACTGGGATTAAAGCTTATAACGTTTTCGATTTAATGCACACAACATCCAATCTATTGATATCCTCTCAAAATATTTTAAAACAGATAAATCTTACGGTTACTAGCCTGTGTCTAATTATAATTAGCACGTTTGACATATTTTTAAGTGATGATAAAAACTATTTAAGTAATAAAATAACAAACATTGGATTCGTATTCACTGCTATATGGCTGTTTATATTTTCTCAGAATCAATGGATCAAATTAAATGGTAGTCACTTCAGATATTTTTTCCCTGTTTTTTTAATGCTTATTTTTTATTTATCTTTAAAGCTACACGTTTATGTATCTAAACTATACCTTAAATTCAGATATACAATTATTGTATTTCTGCTTTTTACTATCGTTATTTTACTTTACAGTCCGTTTATACCTCTGGGTAAGTATAAAATTTTTGAAAAAACCAATCAGTATATTTCTTTATTGGATAAAAACAATGTAAATATGGTAGCTGGTAATTACTGGGATGTTTGGCCTTTGTTTTTTCTGATGCGTTCAGAGGGCCGAGAAATTTATAGCTATGCATTCCGTTCTGAAGGAAATAAAAAAACAACATTAAACGCATTTAATGCGGCTATTAGCAAAAATGGAAGTGTAAAAGTACTTTGCTTACAGTCTTCTATTGATCAATGCTTGATTGAAGTAGAAAAAATAGCCGGCAGAAAGATGAAAATTATCGACGAAAATAGTATTGTTGACAATTATTTGCTGCTTTTAAAACCTGATGCATGAAGGTTTAAACAAACTCCCAACGATAGAAGGATAAAAGGGACAGGCTACTTTTATAGCGAACTCATAAACTTTTGGGTGCACCGCAGCCATCTATACTGACACCCTCATTCAGAGTACCTGACACAAAAATATGGAGAAATTATGAAAAAAGCACTCATCACCGGTATCACCGGCCAGGACGGCGCCTATCTGGCCGAGCTGTTACTGAACGAAGGCTACACGGTCTACGGCACCTACCGCCGCACCAGTTCGGTCAACTTCTGGCGGATTGAAGAACTGGGCATCCAGAATCACCCCAACCTGTTTTTGGAAGAGTATGACCTGACCGACCAGGCCACCAGCATCCGTCTGCTTGAGCGTATCCAGCCCGATGAGGTGTACAACCTGGCAGCCCAGAGCTTTGTGGGGGTCTCGTTTGATCAACCGATCGTGACCGGCCAGATCACCGGCCTGGGCGCGCTGCACCTGCTGGAATCAATCCGGATCGTAAACCCGAAAATTCGCTTTTATCAGGCCTCTACCTCGGAGATGTTCGGCAAGGTGCAGGAGATCCCTCAAACCGAGCAGACCCCCTTTTATCCCCGCAGCCCCTATGGTGTAGCCAAGCTGTACGCCCACTGGATGACCATCAACTATCGCGAGTCGTACGACATCTTCGGCAGTAGCGGCATTTTGTTCAACCATGAATCGCCGCTGCGGGGCCGGGAGTTTGTGACTCGCAAGATCACCGATAGCGTTGCCAAGATGCAACTGGGCAAACTGGACGTGCTGGAGCTGGGCAACCTGGATGCCAAGCGGGATTGGGGCTATGCCAAGGATTACGTGGACGGCATGTACCGGATGCTGCAGACCGATACGCCGGAGTCCTATGTGCTGGCCACCAACCGTACCGAGACAGTACGTGATTTTGTTGATATGGCCTTTAAGGCGGTGGATGTTGCGCTTGAATGGCAGGGCAGTGCTGATAACGAGCAGGGGGTTTGCACCGAGACCGGCAAGACGCTGGTACGGGTGAATCCTAAATTTTACCGCCCAGCCGAGGTGGAGCTGCTGATCGGCAACCCGGCCAAGGCCAAGCAGGAACTGGGCTGGGAACCGAAGACCACATTGGAAGAGTTGTGTGCCATGATGGTGGAGGCGGATCTGCGCAGGAACAAGATCGGCTTTTCGTTCTGAAAGCAGTAATAAGTAATAGGTAAGCAGTGAAAAGCTTCATCCGAAAGAAGCTAACCATAAAACCTACAACAGATAGCATTAGCGGGAGATTGCCGTGAATGGCAGCCAGATCAAAGGGCATAAAGATTTAGATGTTTGGAAGAAGTCGATTGATCTGGTTGAGGAAATTTACAAAGTAACTGCGCAGTTTCCCAAAGAGGAAGTATATGGCTTAACAAGCCAAATGAGAAGATCTGCCGTTTCAATTCCTTCGAATATCGCTGAAGGTGCAGCCCGAAACAGCAAAAAGGAGTTCAAGCAGTTTCTGCACGTGGCGCTTGGATCCCTTGCAGAGCTCGAAACTCAGGTCATCGTCTCGGCAAGGTTGGGCTACCTCTCTGCAGTTGACGAATTAACTGGTGAGTGTCTCACGATTAAGCGAATGATAAACGGGCTGATTGCATCGCTTAGGGTCGCGTAGCAGTAGTACTCTTTACACATTACCAATTACACATTACGGATCTTCAAGTGAAAAAAGCATTAATCACCGGTATCGGCGGGCAGGACGGCAGTTATCTTGCCGAACTGCTACTTGAAAAAGGCTACGCGGTGCATGGCATCGAGCTGCACGATATCCCCTTGCCGAATCTTGCCCCAATTGAAGACCGGATCACTGTGCATCGCGGTTCACTGCTCTCCCACGGTTGGCTCAGCAGTATTATCGCCAGCGTCAAACCTGACGAATGTTACCACCTGGCTGCCTCAAGCTTTGTCAGCTACCGCTTTGACGACGAATCGCTGACTCTGGAAAACAACATCGTCGGCACCCATAACCTGCTGGCCACCCTGAAGGATCTGGCCCCGCAGAGCCGCTTCTTTTTTGCCGGCACCAGTGAGATGTTTGGCACGGTTGACCATGCCCCGCAGGACGAGACAACCCCTTTGCGACCACGCTCGGTGTACGGCATCTCCAAGGTGGCCGGGCACAACCTGGTGCAGTACTATCGCCAGCAGCACGGCCACTATGCCTGCACCGGCATTCTGTACAACCATGAATCCCCCCGGCGGGGACCGGCCTTTGTGACCCGCAAGATCACCTCAACTGCTGCAAAAATCAAAGTAGGACTTGAAAGCAAGCTGGTGCTGGGTAACCTGGATGCCGAGCGGGATTGGGGTTATGCGCCTGACTATGTGCAGGCCATGTGGCTGATGCTACAGGCCGAGCAGCCCCGCGACTATGTGCTTTCTTCCGGCAAGTTGCACACGGTACGGAATTTTGTTGAGGCCGCTTTCAGTGCCGTTGGCTTGGATTATCAAGGCT
>JBFXIU010000105.1:0-11706 GCA_050175615.1 Porticoccaceae bacterium
TCTCTACTGCACCCTTTTATGTCGAGCATAATTTAAAAAACGAAACATTTTTCAAGAGGATGATAAAGCATGAAAAAATGGGCGGTGGTTGAATGCGAACAACCTCTTCAATGCATAGAGACAGAGGACTTGGTACCCAAAGGCAAAGAGGTATTATTGGAGGTAACCCATTGCGGTGTCTGCCACTCCGACCTCCACACCTGGAAAGGCTATTTTGATATGGGTGGCGGCCAGGTTCTGAAAATCACCGAGCGCGGAGTTAAGCTGCCCTGTGCGCCAGGCCACGAAATTGTCGGCAAGGTGATCGGCTTGGGTTCCGATGCGACTGGTATCAATATTGGTGATAAACGCATCGTCTATCCCTGGATGGGTTGTGGCAACTGCGAGCTCTGTCTGTCTGATCGGGAAAATATGTGCTACACGCCGACCTCCCTGGGGATTTATCGCGACGGCGGCTTTGCTTCCCAGGTGATTGTGCCCAGTGCCGATTATTTGGTGGATTACGGTGATATCGATCCCGCCCTGGCGTCTACCTTTGCCTGTTCCGGCATTACCGTGTATTCGGCAATTAAAAAGCTTTTCCCGTTAGAGCCGCACAAGCCCGTATTGCTGGTGGGCGCGGGTGGCCTGGGTTTGGCGGCGATCGGCATGCTGCGGGCATTGGGCTACGGCAATATCATCAGTGTCGATATCAATGCCGACAAGCGCCAGGCGGCGCTTGATGCAGGTGCTAGCCATGCCCTGGACAGCGCGGTGCCAAATGCTGTCGATGCCATTATCGAAGTTGCAGGCGGTCCGTTGCAGGCGGCCATCGACTTTGTCAACGTCAAACAGACGGCATCAGTGGCGCTGGAATGCCTGGTCAAAGGCGGCAAGCTGGTTTTGGTAGGCGTTGGCGGCGGCGACATGATGTTATCGTTGCCCAGCCTGATTTTTCGGCCGCGCTCCATTATCGGCACCATCACCGGCAGTAAGCAGGATCTTCGCGATGTGGTCGCCCTGGCTCAATCGGGCAAGTTGGCGCCCTTGCCGGTGACCAAAATGCCAAAAGATCAGGCCAATGAGGCGCTGGAGTTACTCAAGTCGGGACAGGTGACCGGCCGCCTTGTTCTCGAATAACCCCTATCTTAACCTGCCATGGCCTGCGGTTCTAAGCTGGCAATAATTTTTGTTCGATGAATAAAAACACAACACAAGAAAAATGAGGATTGAAGGAAAATGAGGCTCGAAGGAAAAGTGGCGTTGATCAGCGGTGCGGCAAAAGGCATGGGAGCATCCCATGCCCGCGCCATTATCAGCGAAGGCGGCAAGGTGATTCTTGGCGATATCAGTGACGAACACACAAACAGCCTGGCTGCAGAGCTCGGCGACGATAATGCCCTTGCGGTTCATCTCGATGTTACCAGCGCCAGTGATTGGGAACAGGCGGTAAAAACCGGGGTTGAGCGCTTTGGCAAGATTAATGTCTTGGTCAACAACGCGGGAATTCTGCACGGCGCCCCCCTGGAAAACTACGAGGACAAGGATTGGTATCGGCTTATGGATGTCAATCTCAACGGGGTTTTTAAAGGCATTCGCGCGATTATTCCGGCGATGAAAGCCTGTGGCGGCGGTTCCATTATCAATATTTCTTCAACCGCAGGGATGAAGGGTTTCGCCGGTGCTTCGGCTTATGTCACCTCCAAATTTGGCATTCGCGGCCTCACCAAGGCCGCGGCTGTGGAGCTGGCCATGGACGGCATTCGCGTCAACTCTGTTCATCCGGGAAATATAGACACCGACATGATTGCCGGAATGTATAAAAAATTGCCCCATGTGCCCATGGAGCGTATGGGCAAGGCGGAAGAAATCAGCCATCTTGTAGTGTTTCTCGCCAGCGATGAAAGCTCTTTCAGCACTGGCGCCGAATTTCTGGCCGATGGCGGAGAAATTGCCGGCATGGCCAATTTGTTTGCAGAACATTAATTGACGAAAGCGGAATTCTATTATGACCAACTCAAAAATAGATCCTTTAGGAGACCTTTACACCAGCTGGAAAACAGTTATGGCCGAGCAGCCGGATATGCCACTGGAAGATGTCAGGGCGCTGTTTGAGCACTGGGGAGACGTCACTACCGAACCCCGGGAGCTGGATTATCTGGAGGTTGATGCCAATGGTGTTAAAGCCATGTGGGCAGTACCAAAGGGCTGTGCCATGGACAGGGTGCTGGTCTGTACCCACGGCGGCGGTTATGTCACTGGCTCCATGTATTCCCATCGCAAACTGTTTGGCCACTTTGCCAAAGCCGTGGGCTGTCGAGCGCTGATCGTCGACTACAAGCGCGCCCCGGAATATATTCACCCGGGCCCTGTTGAGGATGTGGTTATCGTTTACAACTGGTTGCTCAATACGGAAAAAATAGCCTCTAACCATATTGCTTTTCTTGGCGATTCCGCCGGTGGCGGTCTGGCCATTTCAACGATGTTGTTGGCGAGGGATAAAGGCTTGCCATTGCCTGCGGCCTCTATTCCCCTGTC
Organism: Porticoccaceae bacterium; assembly: GCA_050175615.1. Classification (GTDB taxonomy): domain Bacteria; phylum Pseudomonadota; class Gammaproteobacteria; order Pseudomonadales; family Porticoccaceae; genus CAYXXZ01. The sequence continues at coordinate 2,518 of JBFXIU010000105.1, forward strand.
TCCTTATCTGGATATGGAGGTGCTTGGCAAATCCTTTGACACCAATGCCGACAGAGACAAACTGGTTTGCAAGGAAGTCACCTACGAAATGGTGACTGTCTTTCTCGGTGAAAATGGTAATCGCAAAGATCCTTACGCCAACCCGCTTTACGGGAATTTAACAGGCTTGCCACCGATGCTGATCCAGGTGGGTAGCGACGAAGTGTTGCTCGATGACAGCCAGCGTTTTTATGACCTGGCCAAGGCTGCCCATGTGGATATTCGCCTGGAAGTAATTCCGGGCATGCAGCATGTATTTCATTTTCTTGCCGGTTCTGAACCCGAAGCGGACAAGGCTATCGCCAGAGCTGCGACCTGGGTGCGGCCATTGCTGGGTTTGGCATAAGGTTACTCTGAGGTTTAAATGACAAGATTTTCTGGCAAGGTCGCCCTGGTCACCGGGGCTGTTGGCGGTATCGGCGAAGAAACCTGCCGCCGATTGATCAATGATGGCGCCAAAGTGGCGCTTGTCGATATTAATAATGAAGCATTGCAGGACACGGCTGCGGCGCTGGGTTCTTCCGCCAGCGCCCATTGTTGTGATGTCAGTGATGAATCCTCCATGGCAGCGGCGGTTGCCGAGGTGGTCAAATATTATGGCCGCATTGATATCGGTGTTCTCAATGCCGGCATTTCCGGCAAGCGCCAGTCATTTCAGGATGTGGACCTCGCCGCTTTTGAAAGAATTATGGCAGTTAATACCAGGGGCGTATTCCTCGGGTTAAAGCATCTTTACCCGGTGATGAGTGCCCAGGGCGGGGGAGCCATTGTGGTTACCGCATCAACAGAAGCGCTGCGAGGCAATGCCGGCCTGGGACCCTATGTGGCCAGCAAGCATGCGGTGATTGGCCTGGTAAAAACCGCCGCCCTTGAATGGGCGGCAGAAAATATTCGCGTTAACTGCGTCAACCCCTGCCCTGTGGATACGCCCATGCTGCGAGCCATTGAGCAGGAGTTTATCGACAAAGGTATTACCGATGTCCGCCAGCGCTACACCGCGCGTATTCCCCAGCAGCGCTACGCCACTACCACCGAGGTGGCCAGTTTTATCGCCTTTCTCGCCAGCGATGAAGCCAGCTTCTCTACCGGTGGCACTTATCTGGTGGATGGTGGCGTTATGGCGGGGGCGCCCTTGGTCAGAGGATAATAAGGCAACAGACACCACAAGAGGATGACGTCAACCAAGATTGTACTGTTTGATGCGCCTGTACACGGTCGCTCTGGAAATTCCCAGTATTTTAGCAGCAGCGTTGACATCACCCTCGGATGAACATAGGGCGCGGGAAATCATCTCCCGTTCCATGGTGATCATTTGTCCCTCTCGCTGGTTGCTGCCGAGGTCGATATCAGTATTGAACGTATTGGTGAAGGGCAGGGCGATAAAATCCGGTGCCAGATCATCCCACTCGAGAATGCCGTCCGGCGACAGGGCGACAAGGCATTCCAGCACATTACGCAGTTCCCTGATGTTGCCGGGCCAATGATAGGCCGCCAACTTTTCCAGCAGGCCTTCGCCGAGAACAGGAACAGCTTCTCCTGTGCGAACAATTTTTTTGAGCAGGGTCTGTATCAGGTGGGGAAGATCCGCCATGCGCTCGCGCAATGGTGGAATCTGCAGGGATGCGCCATTGAGCCGGTAAAACAGGTCTTCGCGAAACAAGCCTTCCGCCACCTTGTCGGCGAGGGGTTTGTTGGTGGCTGCTATCACCTGAACATCGATTTTTCTGCGGGTGGACTCCCCCAGGCGGGAAACTTCCCTTTCCTCCAGCACGCGCAATAGATAGGGCTGTAATTCCAGCGGCATATCGCCGATTTCATCAAGAAAAATGGTGCCGCCGTGGGCGTCTTCAAAACGACCTTTGGCGCCGCCGCGACGGGAACCGGTGAACGCGCCTTCAGCATGGCCGAAGAGTTCGCTGGCAATCAGATCCCGAGGAAGGGCGGCGCAATTGACCGCGACAAAGGGTGCGTTGTCATTGTGGTGCGCGCGGTGAATGGCGTTGGCGAACACATCTTTGCCATTGCCGGTTTCGCCAAGAAGGAGGATAGGCATCTTTCTGGCGCTGTAAAGTTGAGCTCTCTGCAGCAATGGCCTGAGGGCAGGGCTGGCCTCGGCGATGCCTTCGCAAGCTGGCGCCAGGGTTGGCTGTGGCCGCAAGCGACGCCGGGATTGAGGTGCGTCGATATGAATCAGTCCGCCGCTGCCATCCTGAAACCAGTGAATCTGTTCTGCCCTGATCCAGTTCGGCAGGGATTTCGGTGCACGGTTGCGAATGGCGTCCGCATCCAAACCGGTTAGACGTTGTCCTGTGACCAGGGATGGCGCTTGGCGTTCCGTGGCGTGCGTTTGAACCAGGCGACCGTAGCGGTCAAAGGCGAGGAGGCCTTTGCCGGGTCTTTGCAGGCTGGCGTGGGCTTCTTTTATTTTTGCCCAGTCCGCCGCCAGTCCGGCTTCGATCTCGCCGTTGATAGCGTCGAGAATACTGGCGAGAAGGTCGGGTATTTCGATAATAGAGGCGCTGTTGTTGGTGCTGATGTTGACCACACCCAGTGTCTGTTGATCAAAAGGGTCGCGCACCAGGCCGGCGATACAGCTCAATTCTTTGTCGGCAAGGCAAAAGTGTTCCTGGCCAAAAATCTGTACCGTGCGTCCCAGTGTCAGGGCGGTGCCAATGGCGTTGGTGCCGATGGACATCTCACCCCAATTCTGGCCGGGAGCGCTCCATTGTGATTTGAGGCTGTCGACAAACGCGCGGTCGCCGTCGATGGACAGCAGCGTGGCATTGGCATCGGCGGCCACCAGGGCGCATTGGGTGCTGGTCAGGCGATCACTGATTTTGGGTAGGCTTTTGGCGAGGGCGCTGATCAGAATATCGTTGCGGGAACGCAGCTGTAGCAGCTCATTGTCGGAGATGAGCTTTGATGTCTGGCGGCGGTAGGGGTCAATGCCCTGGGCAGAACAGCGTTGCCAGGACGCTAGAACCTCTTCCCGAACCGAGGTTTTGCTGATGGGTTCATTGCTGACAAAGCGCTCCCAGGCGGAGGCCACCCTGGAGAGGTATTCTGGTGTCGGCAGCACGGCACGTTGTTGGGCATTGGACAAAGTCATGTTGTTTTTCTCCATAATCTGGATATTGTTGAGAAGTCTATTTTGGCACTATGGACGGCTCTGTAATCAATTACCAACCCCTTTTTTATTAATAATTTAATTTAAGTAAATTTATTAATATTTTGTTTTAATTAGTTTTTTATAAATATTTTCGCCGTTGCTGCTGTATAAAATCTGATCACCAATTAACGCATAGGACGCGGCTGTTATCAAGTTGTTGCTGGTTTTTTTCGACTCGGTATCGGGTTATATTGCGCGCTCGGAGGAGATAGGGTCGGGGGTGAATATCGTAAGGGGTGAAACCAGAAAGTGGAAATCAGGGTAGGGTTGGGCTTTGCTGACAGCCACTTCGCACCAGTTTCCGTGAAGTGGCTATTTTCAGGAGACTCTGGTTTCAGGAGGCTCTGGTTAATTCTGCCTTAAGTCACTCCCGCGGAGGCGGGAGTCTGGAAAAATCAACGAATCATGGATTCCGCCCCCGATCAGGTCGAGGCTGAGGCTGCTGGGCGGAAGTGGCATTACTCAGCGCCTAAGGGGCAGCATTCCTTTCAAGGTTATTCAGGCACATGGGAGGGTTTGCCTTCAAGGATAATGGTTTTACTTTCCAGATAGGGCAGCAGGCCTTCGGTTCCTCCTTCGCGGCCAATACCCGACTGTTTAAAGCCACCGAAGGCGATGCTGAAATCGGTTCTAAAAACATTGTGGCCAACAGTACCGGAACGCAGTTGCCGCGCCACCGCATAGGCGCGATCATCGTCGTTGGTGAAGACGGAATTGTTGAGGCCATAGACAGTGTCGTTGGCGAGTTCGATGGCGTGTTCTTCGTTGTCTGCTGGGATGACGCTGAGTACAGGACCAAAAATCTCTTCCCGAGCCAGGGTTGAGTCGTTGCTGACATTGCCGAAAACCGTGGGCTCAATATAAAAGCCTTTTTCAAGGTGACCAGGGCGACCGCCTCCAGTTGCCAGACGAGCACCTTCTGCTTGCCCCTGACGAATGATTTGCTCGATTCTGTCCCGTTGACGGCGCATGGCTACAGGTCCCATTTGGGTGTCGGGGTCGAAGGGATCGCCAACACGGACAGCGCCAAAATAACTGCTGAGGGCGTCCACCAATTGATCGTGACGGTTGCGGTTGACAATGATGCGGGTGAGGGATGAGCACACCTGTCCGGTGAGGCGGCAGGCGGGGCCGACAATGGCCTGGGCTGCGGTGTCAATATCGAAATCGTCGAGAATCACTGCGGCGGATTTACCGCCAAGCTCCAGGGTATAGCGGGCAATGCGCTCGCCGCACAGTGAAGCAATGCGCTTGCCCGCCGCGCTGGAGCCGGTGAAGCTGATCTTGTCCACCCCCGGATGTTGAACAAGTTTTTCCGATACCGCCCTGTCGGCGGTGATGACATTGACAACGCCAGCGGGAAGACCGATAGATTTGGCAATTTCCGCCATGATATAGGCCGCCCCCGGCGCTTCCGGTGAGGCTTTAAGAATGACGGTGCATCCCGCCAGCAGTGCTGGAGCGAGCTTATAGGCAATCAGGGCAATGGGGCCATTCCAGGGAATGATCGCAGCAACCACGCCGACCGGCTCCCTCGTCAACAGTCCTATTTTGCCGCCGCGAGCGGGGGTGTGGCGCTCTTCAAAGGGAAAGGTGTCGGCCAGTCCCGCATAGTAGTCGTAGACGCCGCCAATGCCGCCGGTGGCGGCCTGGGCGTCGGCGTAAAGTATTCCCGCTTCATTGGGCCACACCTGGGCGACATCAGTGGCGCGATCGCTCAATGCTTTGCCGATGGCGTGGAGATAGGCTGCGCGTTCGCTGTGGGTCATCCGTGGCCAGACTCCTTTGTCAAAGGCGGTTCTTGCGGCGGCAACAGCGCGGTTCATATCCGCTTCCTGGGCTTCGGCGACTCGCACATAGAGCTGCTCTGTCGCCGGGGCAATAACGTCGAAACAGGCAGAAGAGGAGGGTTTAACCCATTCGCCGTCAATAAAAAATTGATCTGGATATTGAAGGGGAGCCTTGTATGAAGTCATTGTTATGATCCTTTTGGTTATCTAGATTCACTATGTTTTTTATAAGCATTTGCTGCAGGGTGATCTTTTAGCAGTCATTGAAGGCTGAGTTAAGGAGACTCCGATTAATTCTGCTTTCGTCACTCCAGCGCAGGCGGGAGTCTAGAAAAATCAACGAATTAGAGATTTCCGCATACACGGAAATGCCATTAATTAGGGCTTCCCAAAGTGCATGGATCTAAGCCTTATCCATCTTTTACTGCTGCTAAAATGTGTTGGTGAAAAAAACAGCGAGGCTGAGGCATTGCCAGGTTGTGCACAGGTTCCTTAAGCATACAAATATGCCCTTACAGCCAGAGACATTCTCAACGATTTTTCATCGTATAGATAATATCTTTTCGCTATGTGTCTTTAGGGCATCTCTAAAAATCACTATTTGTAAAGGTGTTCTTTAAGTACTGTTGGCGATTGGGTTTCCGCTGGGGGCAGCCTTTGGCTGTCTCAATATGAGAATAATCCGCCGGGATCAGTATCAATCTGCTCAGCTATAATTAAAAAATTGCGAAAGAGAAGTGAAAGTTCTTTAAAAATAAGTGATTTTTTGAATCTGTAAATATGGCGTGCAAATTGCTTAATGGATACTGATTTTGCCGCAATAATAATTTATGCGGTATTACCTGACGACAATAATTACCCGCGATGAGGAGTGGATTTGGTGCCCGTACAACAATCAGATTTTTTTGAGGTCATTATCATTGGCGCCGGGCAGACCGGTATGTATGAGCTGATAAAAATGCGCGAGATAGGCGCATCAGTGAAAGTGATAGAATCCGGCGGTGACGTGGGCGGCGCCTGGTATTGGAATCGCTATCCCGGCTGTCGCCTCGATTCAGAATGTTATTCCTACGGCTATTCTTTCTCCAAGGAAGTGCTTGATGAATGGAGTTGGAGTGAGCTATTTACCAAGCAGGAAGAAAATCTTCGCTATTACAATTTTGTCGCCGATAAATATGATCTGCGCCGGGATATTCAATTCAATACGACTGTCACCAAGGCCGCCTATGACGAAGAACATAATCTGTGGCGGGTAACTCTGGATGATGGTTCAGCCTTAACCTGTAGATTTTTGCTGGCCGCCACCGGTCCCCTATCCGCCGTGCAGATGCCCAATATTCCCGGTATCGACGACTTCAAAGGTGATTCCTGGCATACCGCACACTGGCCTCAGGATCCCAATGGTTTTGGCGGCCAGCCCTACGATTTTCGCGGCAAAAAAGTTGGTGTTATAGGCACGGGATCAACCGGCGTTCAGGTCATTCAGGAAACCTCAAAAACGGCCAAGGAACTGTTTGTCTTTCAGCGTTCCGGCAACTGGTGCGCACCGCTGGGAAATAAACCGCTGAGCAGAGAAGAGATGGAGGAAATACGCGCCAGTTATCCCGATATATTTGCCAAGTGCAAAGCCACTGCAGCGAGCTTTATTCACGACGCCATTGATAAATCAGTGTTTGAAGCCACGGAAGAAGAGCGCGAAGCTTTTTTTGAAAAGGTGTATTGGCAATCCGGTTTTGGTATCTGGTTTGGCACCTACAATGACGTTTTATCCGACAGGGAAGCCAATAAAATATTGACGGATTTTGTTGCCAGAAAAATTCGCCAGCGAGTTAAAGATCCAGTTACTGCAGAAAAATTGATTCCCAAAGATCACGGCTTTGGTATTCGCCGTGTGCCGTTGGAAACCAATTATTACGAATGCTACAACCAGGACAATGTGCATCTTGTCGATCTCAAGGAGACACCCGTAGAACGTATTACCGCCAATGGAATCAAAACCATTGCCAAAGAATACGATTTGGATGTCATTATTTATGCTACAGGCTTTGATGCCATTACCGGCGCCTTAAAGCGCATTGATATTCGCGGCATTGGCGGCCAGTCACTCAAGGAAAAATGGTCTCAAGGCCCCCTGACTTACCTGGGGGCGCAAACCGTCGGCTTTCCCAACTTTTTTACACTTGTCGGTCCCCATAGTGGTGCCAGTTTTTGCAATATTCCCCGCTGTATTGAAGATATTGTCGAGTGGGTATCTGATTTTATAGATTTCGCGCGCAAACAGGATGTCAGTTATATCGAACCTCTACCGGAGTCTGAGAAGCAATGGACACAACAGATTTATGAAGATTCCAAAGACAGCCTTTTCGCTGAGGTGGATTCCTGGTTTACCGGTAAAAATTACAACGATCCGGATGCAGTGAAAACCTTCCTTCTTTACTTGGGCGGCGGCCCCCAGTACAGGCAGTTACTTGCCGATATCAAAAGTGACAATTATTCCGGGTTTGTGTTGCGTTAAATCCCCTGCGATCACAGGCTCCACTAAAATAAGGTAATAAAAATGAATTCAAAAGGATCTAGGGATATTTCGGTGAGCCCACTATTTCGGCCATTGACAGTGGGCTCCTTGATACTGAAAAACCGTGTGGTAATGGCGCCAATGACCAGGGCATTTTCCCCGAACGGTGTACCCAGTGCAGAGGTGGCAGCCTATTACCGCCGACGTGCCGAAGGTGGTGTGGGTTTGATTATTACGGAGGGCACCTGGGTTCCCCATGATACAGCGTCAAATGATCATTCGGTGCCCAATTTTTTTGGTCAGGATGCCCTCGCGGGATGGGCTGAAGTGCTGCGCCAGGTTCACAAGGCCGGTGGGCGTATCATGCCTCAGTTGTGGCATATCGGCATTGCCCAAAAGTCCGGTGTCGCTGAAATATATGGCGATCGTCCCGATGTGCGCCTGTCGCCAATGGGACCCTCCGGGTTGATTCAAAAGGGAGAACCCGGGGGCAGAGCAATGACCCAGAAAGATATTGACGAGGTCAGTGACGCCTATGTCAAAGCAGCGATCTCTACTTTTGAGTTGGGTTTTGACGGTGTCGAAATTCACGGTGCCCACGGCTATCTTGTCGATCAGTTTTTCTGGGAAGAAACCAATCTGCGCACTGACTGTTACGGCGGCGGTATTAGTGAGAGAACAAAATTTGCCGCTGACATTGTCAAAGAGATACGCCGCAAAACCAGCCCTGAGTTTCCTATTGCATTGAGATTTTCCCAATGGAAGTTGCAGAACTATGATGCCCGTCCCTGGCCAAACCCCGAGGCGCTGGAGCAATTTCTCTCTCCTCTGGTGGATGCCGGCGTTGATATGTTCGACTGTTCTCAACGCAGGTTCTGGACATCGGAATTTCCCGGCAGCGACCTCAATCTTGCCGGCTGGACGCGAAAAATATCCGGAAAACCCTCCATCAGTGTGGGTTCTGTGACCTTGTCCGAAGATATGACAGAGACGCTTTACAAGGGCGTCCCCGGGTCTATTTGCGACATGGGCGATCTGGTGGAACGAATGGCAAGGAACGAGTTCGATCTCATTGCTGTGGGTCGCTCATTGATTGCCAATCCCGATTGGGCAGATAAAGTCTCTGCGGGCAATGTTGCCGGACTGCAGCCATTTCAGCGGGATATTCTTGCCCGGCTTGAGTGAGGAATGACGTTCTTTTCCTGGAAGGATGCTGTGATTAACAGAAAAGTCAGCTCTTTAACCTGAAGCTGTACAAATACATCCTGAAATCCGGTTTAAAGTCACTCATGATGACGATATCCTGCTGAATAGGAGAGTAACCTCTTTCAATGATGCCCATTAGGTAAGCATTTGAAGTAAATCTCAGTGCCAAATACTGTATGTGTTTGGCGCCAATGCCCAATACTTTGGCGGCACTTACCTCGCTCCGGGATTGCCAAGAATCTATGGAATGGAGGCAAAGCCCCAAAAACTCCGCTGGGGCATGACCAGGTTATGTAAAGGTTCTTTAATCTTTAAGGAAACTCTGATTAATGTCATTCCCGCGCAGGCGCACTACTGTCCGGAATAATTTTCACAGGGCTAACACTCCCTGCATACTAAGTAACGCTTGGCTCTCCCGTTTTCGCTTGCGTGCTGTAGTCTGCTCAGTCTCGGGACGCTGAAACAGTCCG
>JBFXIU010000106.1:0-11663 GCA_050175615.1 Porticoccaceae bacterium
AGAAGTGGCCAGCAATGCCATTGAAGTGCATATTCATCATTTGAGAAAAAAACTGGGGGCAGATGTTATCCAGACGGTTCGCGGTGTCGGCTACAAAGTAAAAAAAACAGCGCAGCCCCCATTGTGAATTTATACTCAACAGCCACACACTCAGTTTGTCATCGCCATTGAAATCCATTCGCACCTTCCTGATTGTCGCCACGCTGGCCATGCTGGTGCTGGTGGTTTTTGTGTCAGCGGTTCAGGGTTTTCAGTCGAGCATGCGCGAAGCCGAACAGCTCTTTGACAGCCAGCTTATCGAGCAGGCGCATTTCGCCGTTAATTTGCGCACTGACAAGATCCTGACAACCGAAAACAATGCCCACCTCGCCTATCAGCTGTGGAGGGAAATACCTGGAGCTGGCGCCGAATTGCTGGCTGCCACAGACAACATTCCAGCTGCAGCGGTCAACGCCCTCCACCCCGGCTTCGATCACGCCAATTTTTCCGGCTACCGCTGGCGCACCTACGTCTATTTTCCCGACAACAGCGACCTGATCGTGGTGGCGGCAGCGAGAACTGACATCCGTTACCAGTTGGCGGAAAACATCATTACCGAAGCCATTCTTCCTGTGGTGATCTGGCTGCCCCTCGCCGGTGTACTGATCTGGTTGATCATGGGGCGTGGGCTGATGCCACTTAAAGAACTGGCCAATGAACTCAGGCGCAAAGAATCCAGGGATCTGTCAGCCATCCACCTGTCCCAGCACCCCAGGGAGCTGGATCAGGTCGTAAACTCCGTCAACGCCCTGTTGCAACGGCTGCAATCCGCCTTTGAACGAGAAAAACGCTTTGCCTCCGATGCGGCTCACGAATTGCGAACCCCCATCAGCGCACTGAAAATACAGCTTCACAATCTCGAGCACAAATACCCGCAACAGCTGGAGGAGTTGCGCCCACTCTGTGCCGGTGTCGAGCGCATGCAGCACCTTGTCGAACAGATTCTCGCTCTGTACAGGGTCACTCCCGAGCAGTTTTCAGCAACCTTTACGCCGGTGAATTTATACCAGCTGGTGCAATCGGTGATAGCCGACAATTACAACTGCTTTGAAGATAAGGATCAGCATATCGAGCTCACCGCCAACGGCGAAGATCAGAGTCTTGCGATACAGATAGAAGGCGATCGCTTCGCCCTAGAAACCCTGGTGGCCAATCTGCTCACCAACGCCAACAAATATACGCAGCGGGCGGGGACAATCCATGTCGATATCAGCCGCACTGCGGATGCGGTAGTCTTGAAAGTGGAAGACAACGGCGCGGGTATTGCCGCCGAAGACCGGGAGCGGATCTTCGCCCGCTTTCATCGCGTCGGTGGCGACCGCCACAGTTCCGGGGAATCCGGTTGCGGGCTGGGACTTGCCATTGTCAAAAATATTGCCGACCTCCACAGAGCCACCATCAGCGTCGGTGATTCCTCCTTTGAAACCGGCACCTGTTTTACTCTGACATTTTCACCCTTGAGGAGTGAATCTTGATCACAGTCCCCTTGCGACCAATCGCTGCCCTGTTAGGAATGCTTTTTATACAGCTGATATTTCAATCCAGGCTGTATGGCGACACGGCGATGATAACCATTGAAATCAAAGATCATCTGTTCTTTCCCGCCCATGTCGACATTCCCGCTCACACCAAAGTGAAACTGTTAATTGTCAATCTCGACAGCACGGCGGAAGAGTTTGAAAGTTACGAACTGAATCGCGAGAAAATTATTCCCGGCGGCGCCAAAGCCGTCATTTTTATCGGCCCACTGCAACCCGGTGAATACCCGTTTTTTGGTGAGTTTTTTCCAAAAACGGCTCAGGGAAAAGTAATTGCCCGGTAATTTAATGCCTGTTAACAGGCTCTTAGGTTAACGACATGCTGCTCACATCGGTTATTTTAATTCTCCAGGAAATGCTTGAAGCTGCACTGATTATCAGTGTGCTGCTGGCTTTTTCGGTTATCAATCATATTTCAGTAAAATGGATCAGCACCGCACTTACGCTCGGCATTGTCAGCGCCATTGGCTACGCGAATCAGGTGGAGAGGGTTTCACAATGGTTTGATTATGTCGGCCTCGAAATTGTCAATGCCAGTGTTCAATTTACCACGGCATTTTGCCTGGTGGTTTTTGCCTGCTTGCGCTTTAAGAAAAAAATACCAACCAGCACAAACTCCACTGAGCGCAACAGGCAAATACTGATGACGCTGATCGTGTCCCTGGCCATTGCCCGTGAAGGATTTGAAATCCTGCTCTATGCATCCGGCTTTTTAGGTAACCCCGATCTTTGGTCGCCAGTGTTTGTCGGCAGCCTTATCGGCGCGGGCATTGGCGTCAGTGCCGGCGCATTGTTGTATTACAGCCTTGTCAATCTTAACCCCTACGCAGGTCAGTGCGTCGCGCTGATATTGCTGGCGCTGTTTGCCGGCAATATGGCTGCTCAGGGCGCATTACTGTTGATTCAGGCTGATTTTTTACCCTCAGGACAGCCGCTGTGGAACAGCTCATTTCTGATTGCCGAAGAGTCCATCATCGGCAAGCTGCTCTACGCACTTATCGGGTATGAAGCATCGCCAACAGCGATTCAAGTGGGTGCCTATGGCTTCTTTTTTAGCCTGATGCTGGCGCTGTTTGCCCTGCGCTGGCCTCAAAAAACCACTCTGAACCATCACTCTGGACAATAACTCTGGACAATAACTCTGGACAATAGAACTATGCCCGGCAAAACCCTGTTCACCCATTTTATTGTCTGTTTGTCGCTACTTGCCGTCAGCGCAGCCTCTGCCGCAGATGGATTTGCCGTGGACAAGGTCTACCACCCCTATGTGGAGGCTCTGGAGCAGGAAATCGAATGGCGGGTTGTCGCTCAAAACACCGAATCGACAAACAGCCCTCGAAAACAACTGCATCGCTTCGCCTATGGCCGCGCCTTTGGCGATCGCTGGTTTGGCGAACTCTACCTTATCGGCGAAAAAAGCAGCGACGAAAACCTGGAAATCAGCGCCTACGAAATTGAAGCCATTTACCAGCTCTCTGAGCAGGGTGAGTACTGGGCGGACTGGGGTCTGATTTTTGAACTGGAGAAAGAAAAAGGCCTGGATGTCTGGGAGGCCGGAAGTGGAATTCTGGTTGAAAAAGAGCATGGCCGCTGGAGCACCACGGCCAACCTGCTGATTGTTCAGGAATGGGGTCAGGACATTGCCGACGAAATCGAGAGCAGTGTCGCCGTGCAAACCCGCTACCGCTATTCAGCACTTTTTGAGCCTGCCATTGAAATTCACAGCGCCCAGGACACCAAAGCGCTGGGACCCGTATTTCTGGGCAATATTCGGCTTGGCAACCGCCGCAATATTCATTGGGAATTGGGCGCCTTCGCCGGACTGGAATCCGACTCGCCAGACTACAGTTTTCGCGGTGGCATTGAGTTCGAGTTCTGAATGACTGTCAGCGCCCGGGGACAACAGATTCCCACAAGCCATCAACTTTTCCCGCCACTGCGCTGAATCGCCACCACGACTAACCGAATGAGATGGTCTCCTCCCCTCCCATAGGGCGTCAGGTTGCGCCAGGATAGGCAATCACTGTCCATCGATCAAAGTACGGAGGAGATCATCTCATCGGGCTAACGCCTGCACCCTAAAAAGCCCCGTTCGTCACGCCAAATTTGCGCCTGGCGAGATTCTGTACAACTCTTGTACTGCGCATGATGTTTTGTAGCCCCTAAAAATTCAATTTGAATAACAACCACAGGGTACAGAAAAATGGATAACGGCAAGCGTATTACAGCAATGGCTCTTTGGCTCTTCGGTCTGTTTTTTTCTACAACGACTTTTGCCTCTGAGGATCAGGCTGAAACCAATCCGGGTTCGGCCATTCAAGTCAGCTCTGTGGCTGAAGATATGCGCCTTGAAATTGAACAGGTGGCGCTGTCGCAACTGGAAACTACGGTCAACCAGCCGCAAATAGAGCTGCAACCGACCGGCGTTTCAGAACAACTGACAAGCCAATCCCCCCAGGTGTCTTCAACCCAATAAACCAGGCTCTGTTGGCATTAACTTCAAACCCGATGGCCAGGGCAGTGAACGTTGTTTTCGGTGCTGTGGTTATCCCATGGGGTATAGAATTTCTTTGCTCACCTCGTTAATTTTAGCCAGGGTGTCCTCATCGAGATCGACACCGGCGGCGGCAAAAATAGGGGCAAGCTGGTTTTCATGGCTGGCGCCAACAATGGTTGAAGCAACAAAGTCGTGCTGCTTGCTCCAGGCGGTGGCGAGGGTGACAGGATGCATATCAATCTCTGCGGCAATTTCCATAAATCTGGCTGTAGACGCCAAAGATTTGTCATTGACAAACCGAGCCCGCATCGCTTTTTGCCGTGCCCCCGCATTGAGATAGTCGGTGAAACGCGCACCCTCCGGATTACCGCGATTATATTTGCCGCTGAGCACGCCACCTGCCAGTGGCGAGTAGGGAATCAAGCTCACCTGCTCCTGGCGACACACCTGTGCCAATTCGTCTTCAAAGCGCCGATTGTTGAGGCTGAAATTATTTTGGATGGTTTCGTAACGCGCCAGCCCGTTGATATCTGATTGCCACAGGCTTTTGGTCAACCCCCAGGCGGTTTCATTGCTGCAACCGATAATTCGCACCTTTCCCGATACCACCAGCTCATCCAGGGCGCGCAATGTTTCCTCGTAAGCCATGCCGTGATCCGGCCAATGACTCTGATAGAGATCGATGTAATCTGTTTGCAGCCGGCGCAGACTACCCTCCACCGCTCTCATGATATGGTGTCTGTCGAGGCCGGTTTTGGCACTGCGCACCGGCGCTTCAATCCAGCCATGACTGGGGCCGCATACTTTAGTTGCAAGGATAATTGCATCCCGGTTTTTGGTTTTCAGCCAGCGCCCAACGATTTCCTCGGTGCGCCCCACCCATTCAGCCTTGGGGGGAACAGGGTAAATTTCTGCGGTATCGTAAAAATCAATGCCCGCGTCGAAAGACATGTCGAGAATGTTAAATGCCATGCTCTCATCGGCCTGACTGCCAAAGGTCATTGTGCCCATGCAAATTTCAGAGACAACAATGCCGCTTTTGCCGAGTCGATTTTTTTTCATCTGTGTTTTCCTGATTGGTTTAGATCCTGAACAGAGCGCCCTAAGACTACTTGTATTGGGTAATGCTATGCCGAAACGGGATCGACATTATTTTATGTTTTATGGGCAGAGTTACTTGTACCAGAAAAATGATTGCGGCACCAGAAACGGAGGCAGAAAAATAGGTAGTGGCTCGCCCCGCTGCGACAATTTGTCACATTCCGCGACAACCGGGTTTTACCTATTATTGCCAACGTTTCTTATATAGGCATTCTACGGGGAATTTGATGAAGCTGAGATTGTATGCGGCGGCCACATGTATGTTGCCAGTGCTGATGGGTGGTTCCAATCTGGCGAGCGGCGACCACGGACAACAGGACGGTAACGCCATTAACGATGTTCTGGTCACGGCTCCGGAATCAGGCAGTATTCCCGGCAGCCAGATTTTAGAGGAAGACGACTTTCAATGGCAGCGCGCCGCCACCAGTGACAGCGCCGCCCTATTGAGGAGTATTCCAGGAATCAGCCTGTATGGCGCCGGCGGCCTGTCGAGCATGCCCGCCATTCGCGGACTGGGAGACGACCGCTTGCGCATCAAGGTCGACGGCATGGATCTGGTGTCCGCCTGCGGCAACCATATGAACCCGCCCCTCTCCTACATGGATCCGACCCATGTCAGCACTATCGAGGTTTATGCCGGGGTTAGTCCTGTCAGTCTTGGGGGCGACAGTATTGGCGGCTCCATTATTGTCAACTCCGCCGAAGCGGAATTCGCCAAAAATGGCGAAGACACTGTCTATAGCGGCGAGGCTGGCGCCTTCTACCGCTCCAACGGCAATGGCAACGGCGCCAATCTCTCAGCAGCTGTGGCCACTGATTTAATCAGCTTTCGCTACAGCGGCGCCTACACCAAATCCGATAATTACGACGCCGCCAGCGCTTTTAAGGGGGAAGGACTCGCCGCTTCTGATCGGGATTGGCTCGCAGGCGACGAAGTGGGATCATCCGCCTACGAGAGCCAGAATCACAAACTGGGGCTGGCACTGCAAAGAGACAATCACCTGTTCGACCTCGAGCTGGGCTATCAGCACATCCCCTACCAGGGATTTCCCAATCAGCGTATGGACATGACGGAAAACACCAGCACCCAGCTGGTATTCAAGCATAGGGGCGACTACAGCTGGGGCAAGGTGGAATCCCGCTTGTATCAGGAACGCACCCGCCACAAAATGAATTTTGGTGACGACAAACAGTTCTGGTACGGGGATGCCTGGGGCATGCCCATGGAGACAGAAGGCAAAAATACCGGTGCGACCATTCATGTCGACTACAATCTCAATGACCGCGACCTGCTGAAAATCGGTGGCGAAATGCAGTTGTACCGCCTCGACGACTGGTGGCCGCCATCGGGTTCAGGAATGATGATGGCGCCCAATACCTTTTGGAATATCCGCGATGGCGAGCGCGATCGCTACGCCCTCTTTGGCGAACTGCAAAGCCAATGGGATTCTCAATGGTTGACCATCGTCGGCGTTCGCTACGAACAGGTGAAAATGGACAGTGGCGATGTTCAGGGTTACAGCATGATGTACAACGCCGACGCTCTCGCCTTCAACAGCAAGGAACACCGCAAAACCGATGACAACTGGGATTTCAGTGCCCTGGTGCGTTTCACACCCAGCGCCACCCAAAACTATGATCTTGGCCTCGCCCGCAAAACCCGCTCGCCCAATCTCTACGAGCGCTATACCTGGTCGACGCTGGGCATGGCCATGCGTATGGTCAATCTGGCCGGGGACGGCAACGGCTATGTCGGCAATCTGGAATTGGAACCGGAAATTGCCCACACCCTGAGCCTGTCTGCAGACTGGCACGACAGTGACCGCCAGCATTGGCAATTGATCATTACCCCCTTCGTCACCGAAGTCGACGACTATGTGGACGCCGCCCCCTGCACCGCCATGATGTGTGCTTCAGCCAACATGATGCCAGGCTTTCGCTATTTAACCTTTGCCAATAACGATGCCCGCCTCTACGGCATCGATATCTCCGGCTTCCGCCACCTCGCCGTTGTGGAAGGCGTCGGCTCATTCGTCCTGCGCGCCCTCATCAACTATGTCGATGGCGAAAATAGCACCAGCGGCGATAATCTCTACAACATCATGCCCCTGAACGCCACTATCAGCCTGGAGCACAGCAACGGCAACTGGACAAATACAGCAGAGATTCATCTGGTGAGCGCCAAGGACGATACCGCCGCTGTGCGCAATGAGGTGGAAACTCCAGGTTATGCCCTTCTCAACCTGCGCAGCAGTTTTAGCTGGCAGCACATTCGCGTGGATATGGGCATAGAAAATAGCCTCGACCAGCAATACGACCTGCCCCTTGGCGGCGCCTATGTCGGCCAGGGTAAAACCATGGCAGCCACCGACGTACCCTGGGGCATCGCAGTGCCAGGGATGGGTCGTTCGGTCTATCTGGGTGTTAATTACCGCTTTTAATTATTGCTGCTTAGCGTGCCTCGTGCAGGGGATTGTCTCAGGGCAATCCCCAATCACGCTCTAAGCTGTTAGAGTCTGTTAAGGAAACTCTGATTAATTCCGCTTTCGTCACTCCCGCGTAGGGGCGGGAGTCCAGAAAAATCAATCGATGATAGATTCCCGCCTGCGCGCATTACTGTCCGGAATAAATAGAGGCTGCTTTCCTTAAGCCTGAAATAGTCAGGAGGTTGAATGGTTCTGAGCGCCTCGAGACTTAAATGAAAGCTGTCGTTCCTGCGTAGGCAGGAACCTAGGAAGATTTTCAGGGTAGTTTCTCAGGGCTGCTAACATTGTTGAAAAAATCAGCTGATTTACCGCTTTATTAGGCTACTGCACACATATGTCCTGGTGTTCAGTTGGTTTCGATTAAGGATTCCTGCCCCCGATCAGGTCGAGGGTGACGTTCCTTCGCAGGAATGACGGCGTGAAATATTCCGGACAGTAGTGCGTGCAGGCGGGAATCTATAAGCGGAATTAATCAGAGTTTCCCTAAACAATAGGCACGGCGACAAATTGATTTGCACAGGAAGTGTGTTTTGAAAAAGAGGGGCAGAGGGAGTTAATTGCTGGTGTAAATTTTCAGTTGCTGGCCAGGTTTGATCAGGGTACTGGTCGCCAGATCATTCCAGGCGAGGAGGTCGTTGACGGCGACGCGGAAACGTTTGGCGATATTGTAGAGCGAGTCGCCTTGTTTGACCTGATAGCTTTGCATTGGCTCAGCGGGACGCTGAGTACCTTTATAAAACTGGAGTGTTTGTCCGGGCTTGATAACAGAATTCGAATTCAGGTTGTTCCAGATCAGCAAGTCAGCGGTTTCAATATTATGGCTTTTTGCTATAGACCACAGGCTGTCACCGGGTTGAACTTTATAGCTGCTGAGTGCGGCTGATGAATAAGGCTTCACTCCAGCAGGGCTGGTCGCTGGGGTTTTAAGAACCTGGCCAATTCTCAGTATGGCGTTAGTGCTGATATTGTTGCTGATGGCCAGTTCTTTAACGGTCACCCCCTGCGAGTGGGCGATTTTGCTAAGCGTATCCCCGGCTTTAACTCTATATTCAGAACCTGGCTGCCACTGTTTTTCGGGTATCAAGGCCAGCCGGTCGAGGAAGTCGCTACTCAGCTCAGTGGGGAGAACCAGGTGATAGGGGCCGCTGGGCGGCGTTGCCCAGCGCGTATAGCCCGGGTTGAGCTTGTAGATGTGGTCGCCATCGAGATCGGCAATTTTTGCCGCCTTGGCCAAATCGATGGGTTTGTCCAGTTCAACAATGTCGAAAGAAGGTTTGACAGGGATGGACATTCTGTCAATTTCATATTTGTCCGGCTGGGTAATCACTTTTGATAAGGCAACAAGGCGCGGCACATAACGGCGGGTCTCGGAGGGCAAGTCCAAAGACCAGAAGTCCGTATCCAGCCCTTTGCGTTCATTGGCTTCAATCGCACGGGTTACTGTGCCTGGTCCACCGTTATAGGCGGCGAAAGTCAGCAGCCAGTCTCCTTCAAACTTGTCGTTGAGCAGTTGAATATAGCGAATGGCGGCATCCGTAGATTCTACAATATCCTTGCGCCCTTCATACCACTGGGTCTGATCCAGACCATAGAAATTCCCCGTGGCAGGAATAAACTGCCACAGACCTGCGGCGCCGCTTGGAGACTCGGCAAAGGGATTGTAAGCACTTTCAATGAATGGCAGCAGGGCGACCTCTGAGGGCAGCCCCGCATCCAATACGCGGTCTAAAACATAGGGGAGGTAAATGTTGGCTCGTTTCAGGGTGTTGTCAAAATACTTCTGGTTGCTATCGAGCCACGCCAGCTGGTGTGAAACCTTGCGATCGGGGACATCCTTGCTGAAGGACAGCTCGTTCTCAATGATCGGCCAAATGTCATCGGCGTCGCTGGTATGAGCGCCCTGTTGGGTAGACTTTTTGGGGGATTGGGTTTTTGAGCCTGCCGCTTTGGAAGAGGGTTTGAATATGCCTGCATATCTACCCGTAGCACCGGTGGCGGTGTTGTTTTCGGATAGTTGCTGCTGTTGAGCGCAGCCGCTCAGAACCAGGATGGCAATTATGGCAACGGCTGTTGAGATCAGAAGGGTAGGCTTCATGCATACGGTCTGTCTTTATCAGGCACTGGATTCTAACCCGTACGCATGGTGGGGTAAATACCTCTTTTTTCGATGACGTGAGTAAGTATCGCAGCGGCCTGTGGGTTTTTGAAAAGGCAAAGACAGCTTTCGAGTGTGGGACGGCTACCTGTCTTTTGGCTACAATGGCTACACCATGAGGTCAAGGCACCACTGCCAGCCAATCGATCATGAAATAAAGGGTTTATTTAACCTATGAGACTACCACAAAGGAATCCTCGCCCATGACTGCAGATAAAAATCCGGATTTCCAGAGTTTTCTGGACTATGCCAGCAAAAAGGAAGGATCCCAATGCCTGTGTGCGGTATTTTGTCATTCGGCCGCCGATGAGATCGACCGTCTCTGCACCAGCGGCAAAGACATCATGCCGGTAATGTGTGTGGACAAATCCCTGCATCGCCTTACCCAGTTCAAGGATCTGACATCGGATCCCTCACTGATCGGCATCGGTTGGGATCTGGTTTGTATCAGTGTGCTGATTGGCAGGGATGGCATGATGCCGACGGCCATAGAAACCAATAAGCGCCTGGATGTCATGCTCGAATTGATACGGCGGGGCAATACCAGCAAATTGGTGATGTTTGATCGCGAAGGCCGGCACGTTAAGTTAGAGACCCTGGTTTAAACCTGTGATGGCCGCATCGGCCTCGTTGTTTCTCAGCTGTCTGCGATAGCCTTCGGGGGTTATCTGAAACCAGCGCTTAAAAGCGCGGCGCAGACTCGAACTGTCGTGGTAGTTGAGGAGGCCGGCGATGGCTTCCACCGACAGCTTGGTATCCTTGAGATAGCCGGTTGCCAGCGAAGATAGAATTTCATCCCGCAACTGCTGAAAACCACTGCCTTCTTTCGCCAGACGTCGCGCCAGGGTGCGTTTACTGATAAAAAGAATTCTGGCAGCTCTTTCTTCTGAAAGTTTCCCCGGCGGGTGGGACAACAACAGCTTGCGAACCCTGTTGCTGGTATGTCCTTTGTTGCCATCCAGCTGCTGCAACATGGTCTGGCATTGGCGCAGAGCAAATTCATAATTGATATGGTCGGAGGATGCATTGGGTACGAGGAGCAACTGCTCCGGGATCAGCAGTTTGCTTTCAGGTGCGCCAAAGGTGATGGGACAAGACACATATTTTTGGTAGTCGGCGAAATAGTCCGGTCGCGAATAGGCGCAGTAGAGATGCCCCTCTGTAAAAGGGCGGCCAAGGACAAACTCAATGAGAGAGAGCAGTGACAGGGCAAAGCATTCAAGGACGCTGCGGCTGTCTTCTTTGTCGCTGATATCAATATCGAAATGACACTCCAGCCAGCCATTTTTTTTCATAACGCGAAGGTGGGTAAAGCTCACCCTCGCCGGCAGAAAATTCTGAAAATCTAGGATTGCCGTACCCAGGTTGGGGCTGCTATTGGCCAGAAAACCCAGGGGGCCGTGGGTTGGTGGCGTCAATGTCTGGCCGAGGCGAAGACCAAAGCCGGGATCGCCGCAAAGCTGCATGGCGTTGCGCATAATCTGCAGCTGCTGCTCTTTGTGGATCAGGGTGTCGTCGTTAAGCAGATCGTCAACCTTGAGATTGGTGCCGCGCAGAAGTATCGCCAGATCCTTTTCCTGAAGGCCAAGCTGGCGGGCGATCATGCGGGAATAGCTGATGGCTATAGTGGGAGAGAGGGGGGCTTTTATATTAGTCATTGGCACAGTCTTTTATAATTAAAAATCGATTTTTTAATGTCTTTATGCCCTTATAAAGGCTAAAGAAACTCTGATTAATGTCATTTCCGCGCAGGCGCACTGCTGTCCGGAATAAAAACAGTTGGATTCTCTAAAGGGGTTGCAGCCCCAGGGTTTGAAGGGTAAAACCCACTGACACGACTCAGAAAC
>JBFXIU010000107.1:0-11649 GCA_050175615.1 Porticoccaceae bacterium
CGCCAGCTTTTTTATCGAAAAGCTATCCGAGGGCATAGGCACCATCGCCGCCGCATTCTATCCACGTCCAGTGATTGTGCGCATGTCCGACTTCAAAACCAACGAATATGCCAAACTGATTGGCGGAGAGCATTTTGAAATTCACGAAGAAAACCCCATGATCGGCTTTCGCGGCGCCTCCCGCTACACCCATGAGGCCTATGCGGAAGGTTTTGCCCTGGAATGCGCCGCCGTGTGTCGCGCCCGCAATGCTATGGGGCTGACCAATATCAAACTGATGATTCCCTTTTGCCGCCGTGTCGAGGAAGGCAGAAAAGTACTCGCCGCCATGGCCGACATGGGGCTCAAGCAGGGTGAAAACGACCTGGCAATTTATGTGATGTGTGAAATCCCCAACAACGTCATTCAGATTGATGCCTTCAGCCAGCTCTTTGACGGCATTTCCATCGGTTCCAACGATTTAACCCAGCTGGTGCTCGGTGTCGACAGGGATTCAGACATTGTCGCCTTTGACTTCGATGAGCGGGATCCTGGAGTGATGACCATGATTCGCATGGCCATCGAGGGCGCCCATCGCAATGGCATTCC
Organism: Porticoccaceae bacterium; assembly: GCA_050175615.1. Classification (GTDB taxonomy): domain Bacteria; phylum Pseudomonadota; class Gammaproteobacteria; order Pseudomonadales; family Porticoccaceae; genus CAYXXZ01. The sequence continues at coordinate 589 of JBFXIU010000107.1, forward strand.
CGTGGGCATTTGCGGGCAGGCGCCCTCGGATTATCCCGACGTCGCTGAATACCTGGTGAAACTGGGCATAGACTCCATCAGCCTAAATCCTGATGCTTTGCTTGCCACTATTGCAAATGTTGTCGAGATCGAAAAGGAACTCCAACAAAAAAATTAGGGTCTGCCAGACCCTATTCAGCGCAACTCCTTGGGCATGGAGAAACTGATGTTCTCCTTGCGGCCATTCATCTCACAGGCCTCTGCAGCACCGAGCACCTGAACCCGGGCAACCACTTCTTTAACAAGAATTTCGGGAGCCGAAGCTCCGGCAGTGATACCTACAGTGGTTTTACCGGCAAACCAGCTTTCAGAAATATCTTCGCCGCTGTCAATCAAATAGGCTTCAGCGCCGCAGCGTTGCGCCAGCTCCCGCAGGCGATTGGAGTTGGAGCTGTTAGGTGAACCCACCACCAGCACCAAATCGCACTCCAGTGCCAGCTGTTTAACGGCATCCTGGCGATTCTGGGTGGCATAGCAGATATCGTCTTTCTTTGGTCCCTGAATAAGAGGAAACCTGGCTCTGAGGGCATCGATCACCAGGGCGGTATCATCCACAGACAGGGTGGTCTGAGTGACATAGGATAGTTTTTCGGGGCGGCACACCCTGAGCCTGGCGACATCTTCACAGTTTTCCACCAGGTAGATACTACCGCCATTTCCGCCATCGTACTGCCCCATGGTGCCCTCTACCTCCGGATGCCCGGCATGGCCGATAAGAATGCACTCCCTGCCTTCAGCGCTGTATCTGACAACCTCCATATGAACCTTGGTAACCAGGGGGCAGGTAGCGTCAAAAACCTTGAGTCCGCGGCTCGACGCCTCATTGCGAACAAACTGGGAAACACCATGAGCGCTGAAAATGACGATGCGGTCATCGGGCACTTCCGTGAGCTCATCAACAAAAATAGCGCCCCGCTCTCTGAGGCTGTCGACGACAAATTTATTGTGAACCACCTCGTGGCGCACATAGATTGGCGCACCGTGAATATCCAGAGCGCGATTGACAATATCGATGGCGCGATCGACTCCGGCACAAAAACCGCGGGGGTTGGCGAGAAGAATTTTCATCAGTAATACCCTTGGTGTTTATTCAGGTCGTCCAGACAAAACGGCACCGCGCGATGGCTTGTATCCCAGCGACACCTGTCTTTCCTAGTGGGTGACCAGCGGCTCCACCGCAAGGATAGCCGCACGAAAGACCAGTGTATGCCCGGCGAGGGGGTGGTTAAAGTCGACCGTGACGGTGTCGTCATCAATGCCGACGATAACACCTGGCAATTCCGCGCGATTGGCGTCGGCAAAGGAAACCACCAAGCCAGGCTCCAGTTCAAGATCCGGAGCAAAATCGCTGCGCGCCATGGTTTGCAGATTTGAGGGGTTATGCTGGCCAAATGCCTTTTCTGGCGGCATGTCAAATGAGGCTTCCTGGCCTGCCACCATGCCAAAAAGCGCTTCTTCAAAGGCGGGCAAGAGATTGCCATCACCCACGTCAAACACCGCAGGTTGACCTTCAAAATTGGAGTCAACAACGGTACCATCCGTCAATGCCAGGGAAAAATGCAAGGTCACTCGAGTTCCAGAGCCTACGGCAAGCTCAGCCATTGGTTTCCTCTCCACGGGTAATAAAAGCATCATAAATCATCAGAATTGCCCCCAGGGTAATGGCAGAATCGGCAATATTGAACGCCGGGAAGTAGTAGCGATGATCGTAATGCACCTGGATAAAGTCAACCACATAACCGAGCAACAGCCTGTCCCACAAATTGCCCAGGGCGCCGCCGAGGATGAGCGCCAGCGCCAGTTTTTGCAGAATATCCCGCTGACTGAGACGAAACAGCCAGACAATCAAAACAATGCTGACGCCCACAGAAACCAGGGTAAAAAACCAGCGTTGCCAACCGCCTGCATCGCTGAGGAAACTGAATGCAGCGCCCTTATTATGGAGCAGCGTCCAGTTGAGAAAAGGTAAAACCTCAACGGGCTGACCATACGCAAGAACCTCAGACGCCAGCAGCTTGGCGGCCTGATCCAGGGCAATCAGCAGAATAGCCAGCAGCAGCCAAAACCAGGCGCCAGAGGGAGAAAGCCATCTGTGTAAAATTGTCATCAGGCAAACAACCTGTTTTCACCGCTGCCCTCAACATTGTCGACACAGCGGCCACAAAGCTCGGGATGGTCGGCATGGCTGCCGACATCCTCGCGAAAATGCCAGCAGCGCACACATTTCTCCGCCTCGGAGGCCACCACACTGACACGCAATCCTTTTAAAGGCGACTGAATACCACAGTTTTCAAGTTGCCCGCTATCGCAAACCTGAGCGCTGGCCGCAGAGGTAATAGTGACAAAACGCAGTTCATCTCCTATTTTGTCAAGCAATTGTTTGAGCTCTGGAACCACATACAGAGTGACTTCTGTCTGCAAACTGCCCTTGACCCTGCCTGCGGCGCGCTCATCTTCAATGATCTTGTTGACCGCTTCTTTGACCTCGATAATTCTGTCCCAGTCATCGGCACTCACTGCCGCTGCTGCCGGAAGCTTCTGCAATGGATGCCATTCCTGAGTAAACACGGTTTCGCCGCGTTCACCGGGCAGGTACTGCCAGATCTCATCGGCGGTAAAGCTGAGGATCGGGGCAATCCAGCGCACAAAGGCTTCAGCCACATGAAAAATCGCCGTTTGCGCCGAGCGCCGCGGGGCGCTGTCGGTGCCGCAGGTGTAGATGCGATCCTTGATGATGTCCAGGTAAAACCCACCCAGCTCGCTGACACAGAAGTTATGGAGTTTCTGGTAAATCATATGGAAGTTGTACTGCTCATAGAGAGCGACAAGCTCGTCTTGCAGGGTGGCCGCCCGGTGCATAATCCAGCGATCCAGCCACACCATATCGTTGTTCGCAAGGGAATCTGTGGCCGGATCAAAACCGTCGAGATTGGACAACATAAAGCGGGCGGTATTGCGAATACGGCGATAGGAGTCCGCCGTGCGCTTGAGAATTTCATCGGATACCGTCATTTCACCGCTGAAATCGGTGGCCGCCACCCAAAGGCGCAGCACATCGGCTCCCAATTCGTTGATGACTTTTTGGGGCGCCACCACATTGCCGACGGACTTGGACATTTTTCTGCCCTGGGCGTCGACGGTAAAGCCGTGGGTGAGCACCGCCTTGTAGGGTGCAGTGCCGTTGATGGCAAGCGCTGTCTTCAATGACGACTGGAACCAGCCGCGGTGTTGATCGGAGCCCTCGAGATACAGATCCGCTGGATAATGAAGCTCTTCGCGGGGGCCAAGTACCGAAAAGTGAGTGACGCCGGAATCAAACCACACATCCAGGGTGTCGGTGACTTTGACGTAGTCCTCGGCGTCAGCGCCCAGCAGCTCACCGGGATCAAGATCAAACCAGGCATCCATACCCTCCTTCTCAACCCGCTGCGCGACGATTTCAATCAGGCGTGGAGTTTCAGGGTGCAGCTCCTGGCTATCCCTGTGGATAAACAGGGCAATGGGCACCCCCCAGGTGCGCTGGCGCGAGATACACCAGTCGGGGCTGTTGTTAAGCATGGCCTCCATACGCGCCTGCCCCCAGGAGGGCAGCCACTGAACGGTTTTGACAGCCTTCTTGGCCTCATCGAGCAGACCTTTTGCGGTCATACTGACAAACCACTGGGGCGTGGCGCGGAAAATCAGCGGGGTTTTGGTGCGCCAGCAGTGGGGGAAGCTGTGGCTGATTTTGCCCTGTGCCAGCAGGTGACCGCGATCAGCCAGTAAGTCGACCACTTTTTCATCGACTTTATAGACATGATCACCGGCAAACAGCGGCACGTCGTCGCGGTAATAGCCGCGATCATCAATATAGTTCAGGGTGCCAATGCCGTATTTTGCCGCCACCACAAAATCGTCCATGCCGTGATCCGGCGCGGTGTGAACACAGCCGGTTCCCGCTTCTGTGGTGACATGGTCACCCAGCAAAATCGGCACGTCGCGATCATAAAAAGGGTGCTTGAGTTTGAGGTTTTCCAGCTGCCCGCCTTTGAAATGCGCAACCACTTGATAATTATCGATACCGGCCTTGGCGAGGGTATCCTCAAGCAGGGCTTCGGCGACAATCAGTCGCTGTGCTCGGCCATTACAGCTACAGGCAACAACGACATAGTCCAGCTCAGGATTGACGGATACCCCCTGGTTAGCGGGCAGCGTCCAGGGCGTGGTTGTCCAGATAACCACAGAAACATCCCCTTCTCCCGCTAACGAACCGGTTACTTTCTCTAGTACACCTATATCAACCACCGGAAAGCCGACATAAATAGAAAATGAGGTTTTATCCTGATATTCCACTTCCGCTTCCGCGAGAGCGGAACCGCCAACCACACTCCAGTACACCGGCTTGTAGCCTTTCACCAGATGGCCATTGTCAGCAATTTTGCCCAGGGCGCGGATGATATTGGCCTCGACCTTGAAATCCATGGTCAGGTAGGGGTTGTCCCAGTCGCCAATGACGCCGAGGCGAATAAAGTCTTTTTTCTGCCCTTCGACCTGCCTGGCGGCGTATTCGCGGCACTTCTGCCGAAAGGTTTTAACGTCGACCTTGTCCCCCGCCTTGCCGATTTTCTTTTCGACATTGTGTTCGATGGGCAATCCGTGGCAGTCCCAACCTGGAACATAGGGGGAATCAAAGCCCATAAGCACGCGGGATTTGACAATAATATCCTTCAATGTCTTATTAACCGCGTGGCCAATATGGAGATCGCCATTGGCGTAGGGAGGGCCATCATGGAGGACATATTTGTCGCGTCCCATTCGAGCCGCGCGCATTTTGCCGTAGAGATCATTACCCTGGGCATCCTTGGTATGCCATTTTTTCAGCATCTCAGGCTCCCGCTGAGCCAGATTGGCTTTCATCGGGAAATCAGTTTTGGGCAGGTTAAGGGTTGCCTTGTAATCTTTGCTAGCGTCTGTCATTGCAGTTCGATGGGTTAGTGGCCCTCGCGGGCGAAATAGGATTTAGCGATGTCTATATCGCTGTGAATAGCATTCAATAGCGCCTCCTTGCCGGAAAAACGCTGCTCTTCGCGGATTTTTTCCAGAAACTCCACATTGAGACGGCAGCCGTAGATGTCTCCCTGCCAGTCGAGCAGGTGCACCTCCAGAATCGGCTTGACCAAGCCCCCCACGGTGGGGCGAATTCCCACATTGGCTACCGCCGGCAACCATTCGCCCTTGACGAAAACCCGGGTGATATAGACGCCGCTCAAGGGCGCCCGGTAGCGTTGCAGATTGATATTGGCCGTGGGGACCCCCAGCTGCCTGCCGAGCTTTTGCCCGTGAACCACCTTGCCGCTAATGGTGAAGCGCTTGCCCAGCAGGGTTTCAGCGAGGGCAAAGTCACCCTTTTCCAGGGCTTGCCGCACCCAGGTACTGCTGATGCGGCAACCGTTGTGTTCCACGGTGGCGGTGTCGATCACTTCAAAACCGAAGTCCCGGCCAGCCTGTTCGAGCATCTCAGTGTTGCCCTTGCGATCACAGCCAAAGCGAAAATCATCACCGGCGATAAGACAACGCACATTGACACCCTCAACCAGCACCTTGTCGACAAAATCCTGAGCCGTCATGGTGCGCAGGGCGCGGTTAAAGTGCAGGCAAAAAATCTGCTCCACCCCCTCGGCCCAAATGGCTTCAACCTTTTCCCGCAGCCGCATCAAGCGGGCTGGCGCCAGTTCATGGCCAAAAAACTCCCTGGGGTGGGGCTCAAAAATCATTGCCATGGTGGGCAATCCGTACTCACGGGATTTTTGCTTAACCTGCTCCATAATCGCCTGGTGCCCGCGATGGATACCATCGAAAGTGCCAATAGTCGCCACAACCCCACCCATATTGGGTGGAAGATTGTGCAAACCGCGAATGAAGGTTTTGGTCACAAAAATTCCGGGACTTTATCAGCAAAGGGGGGGATTATACATAAGCTGCGTGCTCCAATGTAGGCTGGAGGCCAAGCGGCGGGATTAACAGCCTCAGCGTTGAGGCCATCTCCTCTGCTGTAAGGCCACCTTGTCATTCTGAACACCCCCCTCTTCCAGAACGCAGATCCCGAGGCCGCATGCCCACCGCCAACAGCGCCAGACCATAGGTCATTGCACCGCTGCAGCACAGTCCAGCGAGCCACAGCGCCCTCTCGGCGATACCCCAGTGGTACCAGCGATTAAAAAAATAGAGAAACGACAAAATCACAACCACCATCGCCATATTGGCAAATGACAACTGTGCTGCGAATTTGCGCCAACCGGGGAGCGGGCGATAAACCTCCTCACGGCGCAAGCTGCGGTACAACAAATAGGCATTGAGGTAGGCGGCCAAAGAAGTCGCCGCCGCCAGTCCCACATGGCCGATTTGCCACAGGTTGTGAGCGATAAGTACAAAAATGATGTTCATCACCATATTGGCAACCATGGCAATCACGCCTATGCGAACCGGAGTGCGGGTGTCCTGTCGAGCATAAAAACCAGGCGCCAGTACTTTAATCAGCATAAAAGCTATCAGACCGCAGGCGTAGGCCGTCAAGCTCGCCGACGACATAAAAATATCGCGGCGGTCAATTTGCACACCGTCGTAAAACAGTGTGATCAAAATAGGTTCAGCGATAAGCACCAGAGCGATCATGGCGGGCACTGCAACCAACAACACCATGCGAATGGCCCAGTCGAGGGTGCGACTAAAGCTTTCAGCGCTGGCGCGGGCGTGCTGGCGAGACAGGCTGGGCAGAATCACCGTGGCCAGAGCGACGCCAAACACGCCCAGGGGGAGCTCAGACAGCCGATCCGAATAGTACAACCAGGAAACACTGCCCGTCGGCAGAAACGAGGCGATCACCGTATCCAGCAGCAGGTTTATCTGGCTCACGGAAACCCCAAAGATTGCCGGCCCCATTAACCTGAGAATTTTTTTAACCCCTTCATATTGCCAGTCGACAACAGGCCTGGGCAGCAAGCCTATGGATTTCAGAAACGGCAGCTGAAACAGCATCTGCACCACCCCGGCCACCAGCACTCCCCAGGCGAGGGCGTAGGCGGGTTCGGCAAACCAATTGACGCCTACAAGGCACGCAGAAATCAGACAGATATTAAGCCACACCGGAGTAAAGGCAGGAATGGCAAAACGGTCATAGCTGTTGAGTATGCCCGCTGCCAGACCGGTGAGGGAAATAAAAAACAAATAGGGAAAGGTGATGCGAATCATTTGGCTGGCGGCGTCAAAACGCACCTCATCCTGGAGAAATCCGGGGGCAAACACAGTTGCCACCAGCGGCGACGCCGCCACCACCAGCACGGTCAAGAGTATAAGCACAGAACCGAGGGCTCCCGCGACCCGATCCACCAGCGCCTTTACCGCCTCCTGGCCGCCTTTTTCGCGATATTCCGCCAGCACCGGCACAAAGGCCTGGGCAAAGGCACCTTCGGCAAACAGGCGACGCATAAAATTGGGAATCTTAAAGGCGACAAAAAAAGCGTCGGCAAGGCCATCGGCACCGATCACCCGCGCCATCACCACATCCCGCACCAGCCCCAGCACCCGCGACAGCATGGTCATTGCCCCCACCAGAGCACCGGAACGCAACAGACCCCGCCCCTTTGCCGAGGCATCTGCGCTGTTGTCGCGGGAGCTGGAGATTGGGGGTTTGGTGCTCAAAAACAGAATCCGATCGTTGGTTTGCGCCATTCTACTCCGGTCAGAAGTTCAACGCAGCTCTAACCGGCAATTGCATCAACGCAGGCTAAAACCCGGGCTTTGTCCCGGAATAAAATGCCTGACGGCAACTTCAAACCTGCAACTGGTGCACATTCTGGCGTAAGTCGACCATTGAATTTCCTCCATCAGCCCCAAAATAAAAGCAAAACCCCAAAAAGGAATGGATCAGTGGAACAATATCGCGGTACAACCATCCTCTCCGTGCGCAGAAATGGCAAAGTTGTTATTGGTGGCGACGGCCAGGTCAGTCTGGGTAACACCGTCATGAAAGGCAATGCCCGCAAAGTGCGCCGCCTCCATCACAATCAGGTTATCGCTGGCTTTGCCGGCGGCACCGCCGATGCTTTTACCCTGTTCGAGCGCTTTGAAGCAAAATTGGAACAGCATCGCGGTCAGTTGGTGCGCGCGGCTGTAGAACTGGCAAAAGACTGGCGCACCGATCGCATGTTGCGCCGTCTTGAAGCCCTGCTGGCGGTAGCTGACAAGAACGCATCCCTGATTATTACCGGCAACGGTGATGTCATCGAACCGGAAGACGACCTCATCGCCATCGGCTCTGGCGGCCCCTTCGCCCAGTCTGCGGCAAAAGCCCTGCTCGACAACACCGAACTGGATGCCCGCTCCATTGTTGAAAAAGGCCTGGAAATCGCCGCAGACATCTGCATCTACACCAATCACAACAGAACCATCGAAGAACTGGAGTATTAATGTCCTTTCAACTTGGTGTTGCAGGGCTGTCGACCAGTTCGGCAATAGCATTTTGAAACAACTCTCCCGGCTGGCCTGCTGTGCATCGCCGCCATTTACGCCCGGACACTATTAGCGAATGCATAGGAAAGAATTTTTATGTCTACCATGACGCCCAGAGAAATCGTTCACGAACTCAATCGCCACATTGTCGGCCAGGACAGCGCCAAGCGCTCGGTGGCCATTGCCCTGCGCAACCGCTGGCGGCGCATGCAGCTCGGTGAAGACCTGCGCAATGAAATCACCCCAAAAAATATTTTGATGATTGGCCCCACCGGCGTGGGTAAAACCGAAATCGCCCGCCGCCTCGCCCGCCTCGCCAACGCCCCCTTTATCAAAGTGGAAGCCACCAAATTTACCGAGGTCGGCTATGTGGGTCGGGACGTCGAATCCATTGTCCGCGACCTGGTGGAAACAGCGATAAAACTGCTGCGGGAAGAAGAGATGCTGCGGGTGCGCCAGCGCGCCAGCGATGCCGCCGAAGAGCGGATTCTCGACGTTCTCCTGCCCCCGGCGCGAGGAGCCAGCGCGGAAGAAAATGACAGCACCGCCCGGCAGATTTTTCGCAAAAAACTTCGCGAAGGCGCTCTTGACGACAAGGAAATCGAGATCGATATCAGCGCCACTCCCATTGGCGTGGAAATCATGGCGCCCCCCGGCATGGAGGAAATGACCAGCCAGCTGCAAAGCATGTTCTCCAACATGAACACCGGCAAAAGCAAAACCCGCAAAATGACCGTTGCCAAGGCGATGGCTGTCATTACCGATGAAGAGGCGGCGAAACTGGTCAACGAGGAAGACATTCGCGTGCGCGCCATCACCAGCGCCGAGCAGAACGGCATTGTTTTTATCGATGAAATCGACAAGGTCGCCAAGCGCGGCGAAACCTCCGGCGCCGATGTCTCCCGGGAAGGTGTGCAGCGCGACCTGCTGCCGCTTATCGAGGGCTGCACCGTCAACACCAAATACGGCATGATCAAGACCGATCACATCCTTTTTATCGCCTCCGGCGCCTTTCATTTCTCCAAACCCTCGGATCTGATCCCGGAACTCCAGGGTCGCCTGCCTATCCGCGTGGAACTGGATTCCCTCAGCGCCGAAGATTTCGAACGCATCCTCACTGAACCCAACGCCTCACTGACCGAACAGTACAAGGCATTGCTGGCCACTGAAGGAGTTACCCTGGAATTCACCGCCGACGGTGTTCGCCGTATCGCCGAGCTCGGTTGGGAAGTGAATGAGCGCACAGAGAACATTGGCGCCCGCCGCCTCCATACGCTGATGGAACGCCTCCTTGAAGAAGTGTCCTTCAGTGCCGCAGACCTGGGGTCAAAAGCGGAAACCATCGTTATCGACCAGGGGTTTGTCAACGACCACCTGTCGAATGTCGCCAGTGACGAAGACCTTTCCCGGTTTATACTTTGATTATTGTTAACAGGCTACAGGTGCCGCCGCCATGACCCCGGAAAAAATCAAACTGCACAAAAACAGCGGTGATCTCGACATTCAGTTTCCGGGGCACGGTGCCTTTACCCTGGGTAGCGAATTTCTTCGCGTCCACTCCCCCAGCGCCGAGGTCAAAGGTCACGGCCCCGGCCAGGAAGTGCTGCAATGGGGAAAAAAAGATGTCCGCATTGCCACCATTGAACGCTCCGGCAACTACGCCATTCGCATCTATTTTGACGATGGCCACGATACCGGCCTCTACTCCTGGGACTACCTGCTGGAGCTCTGCCTTCACCAGCAGGATTACTGGGAGCAATATCTGGAGCGCCTCCACAATGAGGGTAAAAGCCGCGACCCGGAAGTTCAGGTGGTCAAACTTTGGGGCGGGTAAATCGCCGCCAGCGCCGCCACAGGCAATAAACAGGCAAAAGATGGCGAACGACAGCGAAGCAAAAAAAGGGCTATACTCGACGCGAAATTCACGTCTGGCCAAAAAGGAAATAACAATATGTTGAGCGGCAATTTCTCCGGCAAGATCATTCTTTTCTGCGCCATTGCGGCGGCTCTCTCCGCCTGTTCCGGCACCCCCACTTCCTACCGAGCCAGTTGCTCCTCAGAAGTGGATGCGGCATGGAACGAACTCAGCATTGCCAAAGCCGAGGGCTTTGCCGGCACCATCAGCTACACCAAAGCCCTTAGCCTGATCACCACTGCCCGCACCATGCAGACCGTTGAAAATTTCGACGGCTGTTATAAAAATGCCAAGAAAGCCCGTTTCTATATTCAGGAATCCCGCGCCGGACGATGATTGTTATCGTCATGTCATTATAGTCGGCAAAATCAACGTCGCCACACAGCATCCCGGGCAAGGCTGATCGCCGCCCCTGGAGCCTGTCGAACTTGGCCGCCGGGTATCGAACAAGACTGATCATTGCCCCAGGAGGAGATCAAGAGCCTAGCCTACAACGATTCACCACAGGGTCATCAAACATGAAAATCAAACTATACCAGGTAGATGCTTTTGCAACTCGAGCATTCGAGGGAAATCCGGCGGCAGTGTGTCCCCTGGAAAAATGGCTGGATGACGACTTG
>JBFXIU010000108.1:0-11639 GCA_050175615.1 Porticoccaceae bacterium
CCTAGGTTCCTGCCTGCGCAGGAACGACAGCTTTCGTTTAAGTCTCGAGGTGGTCAGAACCACTCAACCTCCTTACTATTTCAGGCTTAAGGAAAGCAGCCTCTATTTATTCCGGACAGTAGTGCGCACAGGCGGGAATCTATAATTCGTTGATTTTTTGGACTCCCGCCTGCGCGGGAGTGACGAAAACAGAATTAATCAGAGCTTCCTTAATTGACAGCTCTTGTCTAATAAAGTAATTGTAAATTTTTTAGGAGAGTTCTTATGGTTAAGAGAAGATCTTATACAGTCACGCTACTGTTCGCTATCTTGGCTACTTCAGCAACGATGGCTGAGCAGGCACAGGTTGACAACAATGCGAATCGGGGAATAGGCGGGCAAGCAGCGGCCAAAGCCAAGCATGATGCCGCCATGAATTCTGTGCGCAACATCAAAGCCACAGGGGCGGGCGACGCCGACAACCATGGCGGAACAGTTGCGCGCACCCTGGGGGAAGGTACAGGCACTAAAGGTGGCAAGGCCTTGGCTGATGTCGTTACCAATAAGGCTGCAGGTGACGACATAACAACTGACTCCCCGTCAAAAACACAGGCAGATATTGGCAATGAGTTACACCCGCCAAAAACACAGGCAGCCCCCATTCGCGAGGGCGGCAAAACCATCAGCCCTAACCCGCGAGGCAATACTGCCAGCCAGGATACAGGGAGTGATATGGATGGCGATGGCCGCGCAGATAGCCGCAGCCTAAATGGGAATGCCGGTCATGGCAGTGAACCAAACAATGCAAAAGCCCATAGCCATGAGTCAACCCACAGTGTTCAACAGGGCGCGTCAGCAAAGGGCGGCTTTATCAAGCTTGATGACGTCAAGGGCGAGGCCAAAGCCGGGGCTGATTGAGATCTGCTCCCGGCCATTACCAGAGCAAAAGCGGATTTCAGCCTGCGCTGGTGCAAGTTACTGATTGATCCACACCTGTTTGATATTGACGAATTCGCGAATGCCCTGGGGGCCAAGCTCCCGGCCAATGCCGGAGTTTTTGATGCCGCCGCTGGGCAGTCGCGGATCGGTTTTGACAATACCGTTGACCGCCACCTGACCCGACTCCAGCTCGTTAATGGCGCGCTCAATATGAGCGCTGTTGTTTGTCCAGATGGCGGCGCCGAGGCCGTAGCTGGTGTTGTTGGCAATTTGCAGCGCCGCGTCGATATTGTCCGCATAGGTTACGGCCATCACCGGGCCGAAGGTTTCCTCGTCAAAGGCGCACATGCCGGAGGCGACGTTGGTCAACAGCGTCACCGGGTAGAAAAAGCCTTCGCCCTTAGGCACCTCACTTTGAAAGGTGCAGCGGGCGCCCGCGCCCAGGGTTTGCGCCACCTGCCGCTCCAGATTATCGCGCAGATCCTTGCGGGCGAGCGGTCCCACGTCGGTGGTTCTTTGCAATGGGTCGCCGAGTTTAAGGGCGGCGAGACGCTGTTTCAGGCGCTCGATAAAGTCATCGTAAATACTGGTTTCGACGATAATACGTTTGGCGGCGATACAGGATTGACCGGCATTGATAATGCGCGACAGGGTGGCGGTATCGGCGGCTTTGTCGAGATCGGCATCGGCCATAACGATGCAGGGGTCGGAGCCGCCCAGCTCCAGCACCACCGGCTTTATTTCGGCGCCAGCAAGGGCGGCGACTTTTCTGCCCGCCGCCGTGGAGCCGGTAAAGGAGACTCCCGCAATGCGCGGGTCGCGAATCACCGCTTCCACCTGATCTGTGGTAATGGCCAGATTCACCATAATATGGTTCGGTGCCCCGGCTTCGGTGAAGATGTTTTCAATGGCCAGGGCACAGCCGGGCACATGGGGGTCGTGCTTCATTGCGCAGGTATTGCCCGCCATCAGCGCTGGCGCCAGATAGCGAAAGGCGAGCCACAGGGGCGCGTTCCAGGGCAGAATTCCCAACAGAGTGCCCAGGGGCTGGTGGCGAATATAGCTGAGGCTGGCATCTGAGGCGATCACCTCATCGGCAAGAAAAGCCTCTCCCTGCTCGGCATAGTATTCGGCGCACCAGGCGGCTTTTTCCACTTCGGGTTCGCCCTCCTTAATGGGCTTGCCCATTTCCATGGCCATCAGTTCCGCCAATTGTTGCTTGTTTTCCCGCAGCTTGGCGGCAACCTTGCAGAGCACTGCGCCCCGCTCGGCAAAGGTTGCTTTTTGCCATGATGGCAAGGCGCTGTGGGCGTCGCCGATACGGGCGCTGGCCTCTTCGTTGGTCAGCGCTGGGTATTCGCCAAAGGTTGCACTGGTAAAAGGATTGGTTGCTGTTAACCCCATTATTTGCCCTCCTGCTCGCTGGCGGTTTCGAGATTTGCTGCTGCTATATTCTTGGCTTGCGGGTCTTTATCGTCCGGGGCGTGAAGGCTTTTGACGGCAGCGAGTTCCTTTTTGCTCTGGGATTTGCCGGATGTATCCGGGTTGACACGAAAATCCCTGTCCAGGGTAAAGAACGATTTGCAGCCGTCCTTGGTGATGTAGATGGTGTCGGAAATGCCGCAGGTTTTGTCGCCGTCCACACCCCACATCCAGGGAATGATATGAAAAGTCATGCCCTCTTCGAGAATGGTGGACTCTCCCTGTTTCAGGCTGAGGATATAGCCCTCGTCCCAGCTGGGGGGAAAGGCAATACCGATGGAATAGCCGGATCGGGTCACCAGACGGGCGCCGACATCGTTTTGGGAAATAATTTTGCGCACCAAATTGTCGGCGTCGGATACGGTCATGCCAGGCTGAAAATTTTCGTGAACGGCATGGAGCGCCGCTTTCATGCGCTCCTGGGCGTGGTGCATGGAGTTGCTCAGTTTTCCCGTCACCGCGGTGCGCATCATCGCAGTGTGGTATCTGCGGTAGCAGCCGCCCACCTCCAGAAATACGTGCTCCCCCGGTTGTACAGTGCGCCCCTCCCAGGTGGCGTGGCCAATCATGGATCTCGGCCCTGAGGTGACATAGGGCATCACTGCGGGGGCATCGCCGCCAGCCCTGAACATGGCGGCGCTGATGGCAGCGCCGATTTCATTTTCGGTGGCGCCAGCAACGCTGGCGTCAATCCCTGCGGCCATGCCCGCTTCGGTGGCCAGCGCCGCCTTGTGCATGATGTCAATTTCCACTGCCGACTTGCGCATGCGACCCTGCTCAACAATGCCAAAACAGTCGAGCAGTTTGCCGTCGGTTAAGGTGGTGTGAATAAAATCCTGCTGATAGGCGGGAAAGAAATAGCTGTTGCGTTCGTAGCCAATGCGCTTTTTTGCCAGACCAAATTCCCGCAGCGCATCCACCAGCATTTGAATGGCGTCGCCGGTATCCGGGTAGGGGCGGGTGATTTCCACCCAGGTGCGGGCAATGACGTTGGACTCCTCCATGGCTCTGGTAATCATGAATGGCTCGTCATCCAGGGGCACCACCAGAGCCTGAAAAAAAGAGTAGCCGGTGGTCTGGTAATCGGTGAGGTACATGATGTTTTCGGGGTCTGTAATCACCACCGCATCCAGGTGGCGCTCGGCAATACGCTGGCGCAACTCGGCAAGGCGGCGCTCGTACTCCTCAAAAGGGAAGACCATATCGTCGCGCTGTTTCATGCCGCCTCCAGTACTTCTTTTGTGGTCTTGACGAGAATATCGAGACCGGCCATCAGATCCGCTTCAGGAATGGTCAGGGGTGGAATCAATTTGACGACACGGCCACCGGTGCCGCAGCTCGCGACAAGCAGGCCACGGGTGAAGCATTTGCCGACAATGGTTTTGGCGGTGTCGCCTTTGCCGACATCGAGACCGATGATCATGCCCTTGCCGCGCACATCGACAACACTGAACTGGTCTTTGAGTGGCGCCAGCGCCGTCAGGATTTTTTCGCCGTGGGCTCTCACGGTTGCCATCAGACTGTCGTCTTCAAAATAGCCAAGGGCTTCAGTGCCGGCAACAAAAGACAACCCCTGGCCGCGGAAGGTGCCGGTGTGTTCGCCGGGAGACCAGAGCTTGTCGTATTCGGGCTTGACCAGATTCAGCGCCAGGGGTGTGCCCATGCCGCCAATTCCCTTGGCCAGGCAGACAATGTCGGGGTCAATGTCGAGATCGTCAAAGCTGAAATAGGAACCGGTGCGGCCGCAGCCCACCTGGATTTCATCAATAATCAGCAGGGCGCCGACTTCTTTGGCAAGGGCAGCCAGGGACTGCAGCCAGCTCTTGCTTGCCACATTGACGCCGCCCTCCGCCTGGATGGTTTCCAGCAAAAAGGCCGCTGGCGGTTCGACGCCGCTGGAGCTGTCGGCATAGAGGGCGCGGAGGCGGTCAATGGCCTCTGCACCACAGCCAAGGGCGCAGCCGGGGCAGGTGGTTTCGCAACCAAAAGCATAGTGACTGACGTTATCCAGAGGAACGCCAGCGGCGCCGCGAAAATACTGGTTGGCGGTGCAGGCGAGAGCGCCCAGAGTCATACCGTGAAAGCCGTGGCTAAAGGCGGCAATTTCTTGCCGCCCTGTGGCTCGGCGCGCCAGCTTGAGAGCGGCCTCTACAGCGTTGGTGCCTGTGGGCCCCATAAACTGGATTTTGTGGGGCATGTTTCTGGGTTCGAGAACAGTGCTGACAAAACGTTCCATAAAGCGGCGTTTGGCGGTGGTGTGCATATCCAGGCTGTGGGTGACGCCATTGCTTTCCAGATACTCAATCATCGCCGCTTTCATGCGCGGGTTGTTGTGACCAAAATTGAGAACGCCAGCACCGGCAAAAAAGTCGATATAGTCGTTGCCCTGTTCATCGGTTTGGCGGGCATTGACGGCGGTTTTGAATACGGTGGGGTAAACCCGGCAGTAGGCTCTGATGTCGGATTCTCTGTCGTCAAAAATGCTCATGCTTTTCTCCTGATGTTGATGTAGCGAATACGGCAATCTGTGGCGCGGCCTGGCCGCGGTGTTGCAATTAGTTTGTAGTTTGTGGCGGCGCCGGAATGCCGGCGAGACGGGAATAGAGCCTCGCCACCAGCGGTGTAAGGCGGTCGTTAAAGTCGTAATGGGGGCTGTGGCAGGGCGCCTGGTGATCGGCACCATCATCGGCGCCGACAAGGGCAAAAGCGCCGGGGATTTCCTGCAGGTAATAACTGAAATCCTCTGAGGCCATCACCGGCATGAGCAGATGTTGGTCAATGGCGATGGCGCCGTATTCCTCTGCCCAGAGTTGGCGAACCCGCTGCGCCTGCTGGGGATGATTGATGGTGGCGTTGTAGCGGGGGGTGATGTCGACATCGCATTCCACGCCATAGGCTCTGGCGGTTTGCTGGCTGATGTCCCTGATCAGTTCGAGAATCTGGTTTTTGGCTTGGCTGTCCGGCATGCGAATGCTGCCGCCGAGTACGGCTTGCTGGGGAATAATGGTGTCGCCGCTGGGGGCTTCAAAAGAGGTGACACTGACCACTGCCGCTTGTTGTGGCGCGAGGCGGCGGCTGATGATTTGCTGCAAAGCCAGGGTGATGGCGCTGGCGGCGAGCACCGGATCGCGGCAGAGTTCCGGTTGGCTGGCATGGCCACCGCGGCCATTGACGGTGAGGCGAAAGGTGCTGTTGCCGCACATTACCAGGCCGTCCGGGCAGACGATATGGCCAAAGGGAATGGCGGGCCAATTGTGCCAGCCGTAAATTTCGTCAACACCTTCAAGGGCGCCGTCGGCAATCATTTTTGCCGCGCCGTGACCACCTTCTTCCGCCGGTTGGAAAATCAGGGTGACCGGCGCTTTGAGTAAATGCTGATGATGTTTGAGCCAGCGCGCTGTGGCATAGAGGGTGGCGGTATGGCCGTCATGGCCGCAGGCGTGCATCAGCCCCGGTGTGCACGACGACCATTTTTTTTCGGTCTGCTCCTGTATGGGCAGGGCGTCAATATCGCCTCTAAGGGCAATATGGGGTGCGTCGCCTGTTGCTTTTGAGCCGTTGGGTGTCAGTGTCGCCACCGTGCCGGTGTTGGCGCAGGATCGCCAGGGGATGTCGAGTGCCGTCAGCAGCTCGCGAATTCTCGTCGCTGTGCGGGTTTCCTGCCAGGCGAGTTCGGGATTGCTGTGCAACTCGTGACGCAGGGCTTGTGCGCTGTTGATGGTTTGTTGCCAAACGTCAGACATGTCGCTCCAAAAATCGTTTTTTTAATGAGATGCGTTATTTGCAAGTTTTCACGCCGGGGCTGGCCCGCTTCGGGATCAGTCAAATTGGGCGTTACTGCTCCGGCAAATAAACCTTAAGGAGGCTCTGATTAATTTCGTGATTAATTCCGTTTTCGTCACTCCCGCGTAGGTGGAAGTCTAGAAGCATCAACGAAGTATAGATTCCCGCCTGCGCGGGAATGACATTAGAGCTGCCCATTAATCAGGGCTTCCTTAAAAAATAGCTATAAAAACTTGTCGCAACATCTCAAATAGTTACAAGTCATTATGACTTGCTTGGAAAAATTATTGCTTGATTAGTGCATCATTAAATAATGGCGAGCTATTAACCCTATCTAATGTGACTTGGAAACGCAAGTTTTGTTCCATATTTTTAATGTGACCGATTTTTTATGATGAGCGTTTTTATGTGATTAATAATATTAAAAATTATTTTATAGGCTGTAAAAATAGTATTTTTACAGGTTTTTAAGGAAATAAAATTATCTGTCGATCATAATGCTATAAAATTTTTATCGATAAAAATAAAACGGGTGATTTTTCCATAAAATAAAAATGCGCGGATATTTACACGCCATTAATTACAACCGTTTATCACTGTGAAAATATTATTTTTGTCAGCTGTATTGCAGTGATCTTTTCAGCAAGGCATTTCAATAATGCTGAGGGCGACAGCCTCCGCCACTTCAATGCCGTCGATGGCGGCGGATAGAATGCCGCCAGCATAACCGGCGCCTTCGCCGGCGGGATACAATCCTTTGGTATTGATACTTTGATAATCATCGCGGTTGCGTTTAATTCGCAGCGGTGAAGAGGTCCTGGTCTCGACGCCGGTGAGTACGGCGTCGACCATATCAAAGCCTTTTATTTGCCGCCCAAAAGCGGGCAGTGCTTCGCGGATGGCGGCAATGGCGTAATCCGGCAGGGCGCTGCTGAGATCTGTCAGGTGAACACCGGGTTTGTAGGACGGCTCCACAGCACCCAATCGGGTTGACGCTTCGCCCTTGAGAAAATCCCCCACCAATTGCCCCGGAGCATCGTAGTTGCCGCCGCCGAGAACAAAGGCGCGGGATTCCAGTTGCCGTTGCAGTTCGATGCCGGCGAGAGGGTGGTCTGAAGGAAAATCCTCTGGCGCAATGCCCACCACAATGCCCGCGTTGGCGTTGCGTTCGTTGCGGGAATACTGGCTCATGCCATTGGTGACCACCCGACCCTCTTCCGATGTGGCCGCTACCACAGTGCCGCCGGGGCACATGCAAAAACTGTAAACGCTGCGGCCATTTTTGCAGTGATGCACCAGCTTGTAGTCCGCTGCCGACAGCTCAGGATGACCGGCAAATTTGCCATATCTGGCTTGGTCGATCAGTGCCTGTGGGTGTTCGATGCGAAAGCCGATGGAAAAGGGTTTGGCCTCCATATAAACGCCGCGGCCATAAAGCATCTCAAAGGTATCGCGGGCGCTGTGGCCAACCGCCAGAATCACATGATCCGCTGCAATCTGTTCGCCATTGGCGAGAACCAGGCCGCGCACCTGACCATCGACAATATGGATGTCGGTGACATGACAGCCGAAACGGTATTCACCCCCCAGGCTTTCAATCTCGCGGCGGATATGTTCCACCATGCCCACCAGGCGAAAGGTGCCCACATGGGGCTTGCTGATGGTGAGGATTTCCTCCGGCGCCCCGGCTTTGACAAACTCGGTGAGCACCTTGCGGCCAAGATGGCGGGGGTCTTTGATCTGGGAATAGAGTTTGCCGTCGGAAAAGGTGCCGGCGCCGCCTTCGCCAAACTGAACATTGGATTCGGGGTTGAGCTTGTGATCCCGCCACAGCCCCCAGGTATCCTTGGTGCGCTGGCGCACTTCCGTGCCCCGCTCGAGAATCAGGGGCTTGAAGCCCATTTGCGCCAATATCAGGGCGGCCATAAAGCCGCAGGGGCCGGTGCCGATAATCACCGGGCGTTTTTTGATATTCGCAGGCGCCTGGGCGACAAAGCGATATTCAGTGTTCGGGGCGGCTTTGATTCGCGGGTTGTTGGCGGCGCGCTCAAGGATGTCCGCTTCTTCGGCCACAGTCACATCGACGGAGTAAACTGTAAAAATCTGGTCGCGTTTGCGGGCGTCGTAGCCTTTGCGGACAACGGTGAAGTCTTGCAGTCTTTTCGGCTCGATAGCCAGCTGGCGAAGAATAGCGAGGCGCAGATCGTCCTGGGCATGATCCAGGGGCAGGCGTATTTCTGTGAGTCGCAGCATGGCGGGGATCTGTTTCGAGTGCGGAGGTGCCGCTATTTTACCTGTTCAGCATTTTGCTGTCCCTATCAAATGGCGATAAACAAAAACTGAAAAATTAAGCGCCATAACCTGAATGGCACTGGCTTAATGGCAAAATTACGATTTTTGTCATTCCCGCGCAGGCGCACTGCTGTCCGGAATCTTTAGGCCGTCATTCCTGCGTAGGAACGTCACCCTCGACCTGATCGGGGGCAGGAATCCCTAATGGCGACCAGCTGAACGCCAAAACAAATGTGCGCAGTAGCCTATAAAGCTGTAAATCAGCTTGGGTTTCAACAGCATTAGTAGCGAGACAGCACTGAAAACCTTCCTGGGTTCCTGCCTGCGCAGGAACGACGGATGTCCTTTATATTTCAGGATTAAGGCAAACAGCCTACATTTATTCCGGACAGCAGTGCGCGCGGGGGGGAATGACCAGCTTAAGGCAGTGTCATTCCGCCATGACCTCTTTTGCTCAAATACATAGCGCTATCTGCATAGCGAACAAGCGCCTCGGCGTTGTCGCCGTTTTCCGGGTATAGGGCGATGCCCACACTGGGTATGACTCGAATATTGGCGGTGCCTATATAAAAAGGTGGATCAAATGCGTTGAGGATCTTTGCAGAGACTGTTTGCGCATCTGCGGCGGAATGGATGCTGTCGAGGAGAATAATAAATTCGTCGCCACCGACTCTGGCCACGGTGTCTGAGTCGCGAACGCAGCTCTTTAGCCGCAAGCCCGCCTCCCGCAGCACCAAATCCCCAGCGGCATGGCCAAGACCGTCATTGACCTGTTTGAAGTTGTCGAGATCGCAATAGATCAGGCAAAAGGCGTGCTGGCCGCGTTCCGCCCGGGCGATGGCGATGCTCAGGCGATCGTTGAGCAGAGCCCTATTTGGCAGGTTGGTCAGGGCGTCGTATTGCGCCATATGCTGCAATCTGGTGTACATGCGGTTGCGCTCGATCGCGGCTGCCACCTGGGTGGAGACGTATTCCAGCAGCTTTAGATCCTTGTCGGTATAGCGTTGATGGGTGTCGTAAATTTGCACGACCAGGGCGCCCAGGGTATCTGTCTGGGTTTTCAGCGGCACGCCAAGCCAGTAGCGCGCCTCTTTGCCGACCACCGTTTTCAGGTTGTCCGGTAACTGGGGGGCGGTTTCCGGAGTATATAACAGCGGTTTTCCACTGCGTATTACTTCGCCGCTGAGGGTGCTCGTGCCCAGGTGGTGGGACGGGGGATGGTCGTCGTATTGGTCAACATGGTAAGGGAAGCTCAGTTTATCGCTGTCGCTGTCATAGAGGGCAATGAAAAAATTCTCGGCGGGCAGAAGGTTGGCGATGATGTTATGAATTTTTTCGAACAGGGTGATAAGGTCGCCGCCGCCGTGAGCCGCTTCTGAAATATCGAAGAGGGCGGCTTTTATGGCTTCGTTGCGCTTGCGGATACTGATATCCCGAGCCACAGCGATGCGCAGTTGATCTTTTTCAGACCAGCGCGCTGACCACATGATATGAACCACCTCGCCATCCTTGCGGATATAGCGGTTTTCAATACCGATCTTGGGTTTGCCGGAGATGATTTCGCTGACGGCTTGAAGGGTTTTTTCGCGATCCTCCGGATGCATAATGTCGAGCATATTTTTGCCAATGACTTCCCCGGGGTTATAACCGAAGACATGTTTAAACCCTGCGCTGACATAAACAAAGTTGCCATCCGGGTCAACACAGCAAATGGCATCGAGAAGCAAGTCGAGGATATTGTCCAGGGATAGGGCAGTGGTTTCCGCAGGAGAGGTGTTCTTATTCGGCATTATTACACCCGCAATTCAACTCGAAATGGCTAGAGTATGGGTTTCAATAGAGGGTTTTAGAGGGTGACCCCCAAGAATTCCGTTTTTAAACTTTACGCCGCATCCACGCTTATGTAAAAGCCTATTGCTACCCAATTTCGACCAGTGGTCGAGAATAGGGCATTCAAAGTGCTGGAGCATTGCGCAGGTGAGGACAAAATTGTTTTTGGTTCAGACCATGGAAAGTCTTCCTGGTCGATAAAAGATTCCTTAAATAAAAAAGCAGAGCCTGTTTCCAGGCTCTGCTGTTTATGTTGATGCCAAATAGAGCATATTCGGCATTGGCGCTTTTTCTTGCCTTAGTAGGTGTAGCCTACGGTAACGCCGTAGGTTCTGGGGCGGCCGGCAACCCGCGCGCCGTTCTCGGAAGAAGGGATAACGGCGTTGTAGTAGTACTCGTCGGTGATGTTTTTACCCCAGAGCATCATTCTCCAGCGACCATCCTGAGTCTCATAGCCAAGGCGCGCACCCAGGGTGGCGTAGCTTTCCACCACAAAGTAGTTTGTTTCCAGAGATTTTGCAGTGCCTGCGTCGATACGACCTTGGGGCAGGGCAATATCATCGCCGTTAAATACCGCATCGGCATCAGTTTGGCCAGTCACATTAAGGCCAGCAAAGATGGTGCCGCCAGCCTGAAGCGTGGTGCGGTAATCCAGATCCAGGCTATAGGTGAACTCGGGCGTATAGGGCAGGGAATTGCCGGACAGATCTTCAGGAATGGCATTATTGGCAGGATCGGAGGGATTCGAGCCCAATACAGAAAAGCCAATATATTCGTCCACTTCAGAGTCTACATAGGTAACCGCTGCGGAGAGTGTCAGCTTGTCGGTTAGCAGGGCGACTACGTCAAATTCAGCACCGGTAATGGTTGATTCAGGAACGTTAACCAGTCTGTCGAGGGGGCCAAAAATAGGGTCTGGAATCTTGCCCCTTACCTGCTTGTCTTCATAATCGTAGTGGAAAACGGCACCGTTTAATTGCACGGTATTGTCGACGAGCGACGCCTTAAAGCCGAGTTCATACGCCAATACAGATTCTTCGGTGACAGGCTTGTGCTCGTTGAAGGTTGCCCCGCTCAAAGTGGGGTAGCTACCTGCTTTAAAGCCCTGGGAAATATTGCCGTAGTAAAGAATGTCGCCGGGCTGGTAATCCAGACCTATGCGCCAGGAGATATTGTCTTCCGCCAGCGTCTCAATAAAGGGTGTTCCAGGTATGCCTGCTACCTCTGTGAGTGTGCCTGCGGCGCCAGCGTAAGCGTCCAGAGTAAAGCAGTCGCCCAGACCAAGGGGTTCAAAGGGTCTGGTGCTGCGGGAACCCAAAATCGTAAACAGTCTG
>JBFXIU010000109.1:0-11528 GCA_050175615.1 Porticoccaceae bacterium
AACCACTAAACTCACTCCTCGCGCCTAGATTGGCGCTTTTTTAGTCACAACAGAGGCAATTCAATTAGTGTTAACAGACCCAAGCAAAATCCAGTCCGCGCTCAAGCCTCCCGATGCCGTTTTGGTAGGACCGAGAAAACTGCTGTCGACCAACGAAGATTTTATTCGCCATATGATTGGGGAAACACTCTGGTTCAATGTCTGCCTGCAAATGTATAAAACGCAACCGCTGTTCGATAGCTTGCTGCGCCCAGCTGTTGACAGCCCCATGGTTTCGTCAATACAGTTCGTTCTCGATCATACCCAGAAGGATCTGTGGCAACAGTTTATACAGCCAAAAATCGCAGCCTGTGCAGGTGGCGCAAAAGTTAGAGAGCCTCAGTGGTGTAACCTGGCCAAGACTGTTTCCTTTATTCTTTCCGACAGCCAAATTAGTGGTGGCACTGAAGCCTTGCTCAGCTTTTGGGGAGAACCTTTTATGGCGCAAAGCACCGCAAGGGACGTGCCGCGTTTTATTTTCCACGTGCAAAATAATTCTGAACTTTTACCCCACCTGGTAGAGCTTTCCAGAGTCAGCATACAGCATGGCGATCGCACATAAGGATAAAATGCCTCCTGTCAATTTTTCAGGGCAAAAATGAACGCTTGAATCCTGACATTAAAATCTGGGTACTACCGGCTGCTCCATCAGCCGGTAGTCTCGTTGAGCCACTCTGCCTCAGCGCTGACAAACGCAACTGCTGCACGGACTATTTGTTCATACTGCTCCGCGACATCTATCCTCAACTTTGTACTGATGCCGTTCAGGGCACGCTCTAAGTGACGAGTGACAAAATCCCGCTGCGCCAATCGTAGCGAGGCTAAATCTTGTGGCCGGGAAGGATCGATTTTCTGCTCCAGGTACGTCAGATAATGCATAAACTCCAACTCAACAGCAACATGATCAGGCAATTGCGAGCCGTCAGATCTGGAAAGACCAAAATAATCGTAGAAGCGCGTAAGCTCCTCAAAAAGCGAGCTCTGATCCTGATCCCCATAGCTCACCTCATGCAGTGAACAGGCTCTCTCGGACACTGCGGGATCGAAAGCCGAGGTGTATTCGGCGCCACTCACATTGGTCGCCCCCCTTCCCCCCTGAGGATAGGTAAAGGCGGAAGCAAGACTTTTGTAAATCTCGCTGCGCTCCGCCGCATCCAGGCAAACTCCTTCGACAGTCATGCCAGTTGCCCTCCCGGAAGTCGCTGAACCTCCACCCGCGTATCCCGGTCAAACTCAGTGGTTTGCGCAAACATTAATCCGGCATCCAGGTGCGGGTGGCCGCCAGCCAGTTCTACCGGATTCAATGGTGTAGCCGATACCGCATTCATGTCGGTTTTACCCCTGAACTGATGACTCTCCCAGGCGTGGTAAATAATCGACTGCCCGGGTTGAACACTTGGCGCCACCTTGGCGCGAACGATGTAAGAACCGGTGTCGTTGTAGACCTTGATCCAGTCGCCGTCTTCAATATTCCGTTGTGCCGCGTCCTCAACAGACAACAGCAGATAGGGATCGGGTCGATGCAATCTCAACATGGTTTCGCTATCCCGCCATGCGGCATGAATACTCCAGCGGGTGTGCCCCCCGGTCATCATAATGGGGTAGTCGCCGCCAATTTTTGGTGGTTCCTTGTGGCAGGCCAGGGCTTCGTCCATTTCATCGTACAGCGCGTGATCGACAAAGAACTGGATTCTGCGGGTTGAGGTCGGGTACGGTTGCTTGTCGCGAACGTGGTAGGTCAGCGGCACAATGGAATCGTTTTCCGGAATTTCGCACATATTGCCAATTGAGATAGGATCCTCAGACACACTCTCAAAACGCGCAAAACCACGCTCTCTGGTTTCTTCCCAGGTTTGCTTGGAGAAAGATGAACTGAGTTCATAAATCGCTTTGGCGACCTTTTCGTTGTCCTCCTCCTTGAACTCGCCGCCCATTGTCATATCTTCGTAAAGCTGCCCCAGGTTAACATCCAAACCGTGGGAGCTCTTGATCGTGCCGATTCCACGCTCCCGCGCTTTCTTTTGAATATGTCTGGACAGCGACACAATAATGGCCCAATCAGTTTTGGATTCACCCAGAGGTGGAACCGCTGCATCACTGGTAACCACATAGGGCGCCAACGTCGTTACCCACTTCAGGTTGGCGTGTTCGTACCAACCGGCACAGGGCAATATGTAATCCGCATGGCGCGCCGTGGTGCTCATGCGCCAGTCCAGCACCACAGCCATTGTCAGTTTGGGCCAGAGCACATCGAGCAGTTGCTGGCTGCTGCGTTTACGGCGCAGTGGGTTACTGACCATGCTAAACAACAATCTGGGCTCCCTTTCCCTGGGAGGGTGCAAAGGTTGCCAGTTGTTGTCCAGGGATTCATCGAGATATTCGTCGATTGAGCGCTTGATACCCAAATTCCAGGTTTGGGCGTTTTTCGACAGCGACGGCATGTCGCCGTGAACCTGCCAGAACAATTGCCCCGAACTCCACAGAGGCATGCGTATCGGCGCAGAACCCGGTTTAAACAGCGACCGCCCAAAATCGTTGACGATCATTTCATGGGTATCGCCATCAGCCAGGCGCTGATCGATGATCGGCTGCAGCTTGGCGAAATGACTTTGCACCTCTCTGATGTTGGGCGCCATTGCAAACTTGTCCGTGCCATCTGGAGTCAACAACGGGAAGCCAACAAAACCGGCGCCGGATCGCCCCATATTGCCGGTCAGGCAATAGATCATGGCAATACTGCGCTCCATCAGATTGCCGTGGTAATACTTGTTCAGGCAGGACTGGGTTGTACCGGCCACAGCCTTTGCCGAGACGATTTCCTTCACCAGCCTGCGGATCATATGTGGATGCACACCGCACATTTTGGACGCCGCTTCCGGCGAATATTTCGCCAGCCGTTCCCGCAACAGCGAATACACCGTGCGCACCTCAACGTTACTGCCGTCCTTCAGGCTAATCTGGGCGCGAACGTCAAGCTCTGGATCCAAGCCGTTGAGGGCCAGGCTGCGATAGGGAGCCGGCACCAGGCCATCACGGCCATTGTCCCACAGCATAAAGATCCGTTCTTCGCCACCGTCGACAACATCCGCTTGCCTGAGAAAGTTTCGTGTATCGGTGCGCACCAGCAATGGCAGATCCGTCTGTTCCTTGACAAAGGCTTTGTCAACGTGGCCGCCCTCGATGATTTCCCGGCACACCGACAGCGCCAGTGCCGCGTCTGTGCCCGGCTTGATGGGAATCCAGAGATCGGATTTGATGGCAGAGGCATTATAGTCGGGGGCGATGGAGATAATTTTCGCCCCGTTATATTTGGCGGCAATAAAGAAATGAGCCTGTGGAATTTGCGTGTAAATGGGATTCCCTGCCCAAAACAGGATCAGATCCGACTTGAAATAATCATCCGCCGAGCGCTCAAAGCTGATTTTGCCGAACATCTCCACGCAACCCCTGTGGGAGTCGCCAATATCGCCATTCATATCCAGGCTGACTGACTGGGTCAGCATACTGAATTTCGATTGAGCGGCTATGCCGGTTCCCAAGTCGATGCCGGGTCCCAGATCCCACACTGTCGTATCCGTACCTTCGTTTATCGTTGCATCCAAATAGGCTTCGGCAATATCATCCAGGGCTTCATCCCAGCTCACCCGCTCCCAGCGATTGCCACCGCGCTCCCCTACGCGCTTCATTGGATACAGCACTCTTGTCTGGTCATACATCCGTTCGCTGTAACAGCAACCTTTCTGACAACCGCGGGGGTTAAAATCGGGAAGTTCTTCATTGATTTGAGGATACTGGGCGGCCTGTTCTTCACGATAAACCAGGCCATCCTTGACATAAACATCCCATGAACAGTGCGCCTGATACCAGCAGTTCAGCAAATGGGTGCTGCGAACGACGCGATCCCAGGTCCACTGTGCTTTATAAATATCCTTCCAGCTTGAATAGCTCGGTATTACGCTTTCACCCGCACTTACAGCAGCGCGAACCACAAAACTGGGCAGCGATAATCCGCCCACCACAATGCCACTCATTTTCAGAAAATTGCGACGGTCAATATTCATGCCACACCCCCTTTATCAGTGATCGATCCTGGTGTCACCATTTGCACGGGGTTACCTCCCACTTCGCGCGGGTGATTGCCAAACGGACCAAACATTTCAATCCACTTTCTGGAAATCAGCAGATCCAACATTTCTGATTTTTCCCCCCGTGCAACCCTATCCCGCTCCTTGTGCAAACGGTCGAGCACGCCCTCTACCTCAGAGCCAAAGAGGGAGACCAGGTACTCCATGGGGATTCGCGGTTTGTCAGTTGCAATACCATTTTCATCCAGTGTCGGTGGCGACATTGGCGGCACATAGAAGACATTGGGCTGAGTGCCGTATTCCGGATGCAGCGGCAAGGCGATTTTGTGTTCGTGAACCAGCTTGTAGATTGGTCCATCCTGATCATCGAGATAACCCACAAAACGAACCCGACCCGGGCACTGTCGTGAACAGGCGGTGGTCACGCCTTCGTCAATGCGTGGAAAACAGAAAATACACTTTTGGGATATGCCAAGTGTTTCGTTGTAGTAGATTTTTTTGTAAGGGCAGGCTTCCTGACAAAAACGATAACCACGGCACCTGTCCTCATTAATCAGAACAATGCCATCATTTTCTCGTTTATCGATAGCCTTGCGAGGACAAGCCGCCATGCACGCCGGCTTGGTGCAGTGATTACAAATTCTCGGCAGGTAGAAATAATAGCCATTCGGGTAGTCCCCGGCGCCTATGTCCTCATCCCAATTGGGGCCCTTGCCGGCGTCACCGTCTATGGGTGTGAGCGGCGTGTAATTTTTACCGCCATGAAAAACTTCCTCATAATTGAACTCCCAGGCCTTGCCATACTCATCCACAGAGGGTCTGTGGCCCGGCTGGGCAATTCCATCTTTAAACCCTCCACCCATGTTTTCCCAGTCGTGGGGAGTTCCTGTGCCCGGCTGAGAGTTGACAGTATTCCACCACTGATGACGCATGCCTTCGCGACGAGTCCAAAGACGTTTGCAGGCCACTGTGCAGGTTTGGCAACCGATGCACTTATTCAAATCCATTACCATTGCTACTTGTTTATCGCTCATATTCCCTCCTACGCACCCAATGTCAGGTTAATCCAGTCAACCGAAAAAGCCTTGATACCGGCTCGCTCCTCGTTGGCGCCGTACCACACCGCAAACCCCACTTCTGTGGATCTGCCCTCCACCAGCGGAGCAATGTTCTTGCCCACGCCCAGCTGGCGCGTCATGACCAGATGCCATTTTCCGTCCTGTTTTGCGGCTTCAGCGCCAGTCACCACTGAGGGTCCGTGGTCGGAGAGGCCGATACCTTTGGAAAGAATTGAGGAAATAATGGGATTGCTGGCGGTCCAACGTAAAATATGAATGGGTTTGTCCGGCATTCCCATCAAGGCGAGGGGCGGCGACTCACCAATCGGCATGGCCACTGCAAGGGCATCGGGAAAGTCCGCGCCTTCGGGGCTGACACCTTGCCAGCTGACCTTCAATGCAAGGGTTTTGCCGTCGTGAACGCTGCTCACCGACAACGAATCCACGTTTCCATAGGGCTTGTTATTCCATGACTGCCTGATATATTCCGTAGGCTGCATACCCAGTGGTGTCGGCATCATCTTCACCTCAACCGCCTCAATGGCACTCCAGGCGCCCGCTGTGGGCGACAAATAACTGCTGGAATTTTTTACACGTCGACTATCCATTTTTTACCCCTTGTTTTGGTTTTATAGAAAATAGGGCGAACGGCAGTACTTCAGCTGTCTACTCTATTTATCTCATTGACACCCATAAAAAACACTTGACGCTCCAGTAGGTAAGCGAAATTCCGCCAAAAGCCTGATAAATTCAGGCCTGTTTACCGTGAAAATCAAACCTGTCCTTGGTGGCAAAAATTGCAAATGCGAATGCAAGCTGTGGGAAAAGGCGCTTACATCGCCAGATTTTTGTGTGTCGGTGGGCTTCGTCAATGACAGAGGCTGACATTGATGGAAGTGGCAGAGCATTTTTGTTTTTAATTACCTCGCCAGCCCTGCATGGAGCGGGTAAATTTGTGGATCGAAAAACCCTAGCCGCGAACGACGTGAAATACCAACTAGCCACGTCATAAAATAAAACATACCATTGTCAATTGACGGATTATTTTATAATTTTGCCAGGCACGGGGCGCTGGCGATAAAAATTCACGGCAGTCAAAATAGCATTACAGTCTTTATTACAGGACAAAAACAAAACATCCCTGCGCGATAAATCTAACAATCATGAGGCAACTATTTTTTTACTTTAAGGAAAATCTGATTAATTCTATTTTCGTCACTCCCGCCCAAGCGGGAGTCCAGAAAAATCAAGCGATTATGGATTCCCGCCTGGGCGGGAATGGCATTAATCGGAGTTTCCTTTGATGCATGTTCGCCTATGCCTTAGTTATTAAGTTACTCTTCAATTTGGAAAATTGACTTGATCCAGATCAAGGGCACCACTTTTTAATTCAAGTGGCGCCGCCCCCAGGTTGACGCAACCCTGGCACAGATCAGGGTTGCCCAGATAGTTGAAGCTACCACTGTCATTGCCAACAAACCTGTTTCAATCCATGGCCTTCATGATGCTTTGGCCAGCGACGGTTTCCCGGCAGGAAATTCCGCCGTTTTAAGGCGGACATGGCCAAGTACGGCACAGCCAAGTGCCGCCGTATATTGGGGAAGGTCGCCCTCGGGCACATTGACATGGACATCAATCTCGCCAGCAATGGCTTCAACCATTCGTCCCCAGCGGAGAATTCCACCCACCAACGTCACCTCGTTCTCTATTTTTACGCGCCGTAAAAGCTGCACTGAGCGCCCTGTCAATGACAATCCAGCGCCGAGCATAATGTTTTCTGGAGGAACACTTTCACTGAGGTGGTTGATGACCTCTGATTCTGCAAATACAGTACAGACTCCCGAAATAGACGCCGCTTCAGATGCATCCTTGAGCAAGCCATCAATATCCCTGGTGTCAAAGCCCATATAGCGAACAGTTTTCTCAAGAAAAGTGCCGGTTCCCGATGCACATTTGTCATTCAGTCGAAAAGTTTTTACTTTTTTGTGCTCATCAATTCTGCTGGCCTTGACCGTCTGGCCACCAATATCAAGAATGGTTCTGGTCCCGGGAAAAAGGAAGCTGGCTCCCCTCGCTGCCGCAGTCACATCAGTGACCTGAGTGTCCCGGCCAGCAAACTGGTGGCGCCCAAACCCAGTGGTAATACAGTAGGCAATATCGCGCTGATTCAGTCCTGCCATCTTGATGACATCGTCCATCACCTCTTGAGTTGATACCTCCAGCTCTATACCGCTAGGACTCATGGATTTCGAGACAATATTGCCGTAACAATCAAGTATTAAGCCCTTTGTATATGTCGAGCCAATATCCAATCCAATCGTGTAGGTCATGAGTGCACCCCCTCCAATACTTTCGCTTCACCATAAATGGCTTCATCCATTGCAAACAATGCCGCCCCGAGGGCGCCCATATAATGGCTGTCTTCACTGACATTGAGCTTGCACTCAAGCAGTTCTTCGAGAGCCTTGATCATGCCGGTGTTTTTGGCGACGCCGCCGGTAAAGGTAATTTCACCGGCAATTCCGACTCGACGCAGCAAGCCAAAAGAGCGAAAAGCAATGGATTTATGCACGCCCCAAAGAACATCCTCAATGGATTTTCCCTTGGCTCGCCAGGAAAGCACTTCCGCCTCGGCAAAAACCGTACAGGTGGTGCTTATCTTTACCGGCTTATTGGATTTAAGAGCCCTGCTTCCCAATTCATCCAGAGGCAATCCCAGAGCCTTGGCAGCCGCCCCCAGAAAACGCCCTGTGCCTGCAGCACATTTATCATTCATGCAAAAATCAATAATCTCGCCGCCCTCATCGACTCGAATCGCCTTGCTGTCCTGCCCGCCCATGTCAATAACCGTTCCCGTACCGGGGAACATATGCGAGGCGCCGCGACCATGGCAGCTGATTTCGGTAACCTGCTTGTCGCCAAAGGAAACCTTGTAACGTCCATATCCGGTGCCGATAACGTAGGCGACATCAGCCTCTCGTATATGGCCGTCGCGAAGCGAACTGTTAAAAGCATTTTGCGCAGCCTGCATCACATTTGCGCCGGTATCGGTCAAAGCCCGTGCGACAATATTTCGATGGGAATCAATAATCACCGCCTTGGTCTGTGTTGAACCGACATCAACACCTGCTGTATAAATCATATAAGCCTCCGAGTCAGAATCAGTCGAACATTACGTTTTCGACAAAAGTTTCAAGTTGGATGGAGATATCATCAAAGGTTGTCTGATTCTCCTCGAATTCACTAATAAAATAGGGAATTCCTTTTTCATCCAGTTCTTTACCGTAAGCCACTTGTTCGTCCAGCCCCGGCTCGCACATCTTTGCCGACGCCAGAATTACTGCTTCTGCATGACTATTTTTTACGCGCGCCAAGAGCATCTTTTCATTGGGTTTATTGTCATCATGCTGAACTGCACTGTAGGAGGAATGGAAGAGATAGGCATTGGCGAGATTTTGCCAGGGGTCTCCGGTTGTTTCGACATCGCCGAGCAAATAGCGAAGTCCTATAAGGAGATCATCGTCGACGACATAGCAAGACCGGGAAACCGCTTGGAGAAAGTCAAACGGCGGGGTTTCGCAAAATCCGCCTTCAAGCACGACTCGCATTTTATCCCGCTGCTGCGCCGCCCGCCCCCTGATCCGGGGTAAAATATTTTCCGCCAGCGCCACCCACTCCTCCCTAAGAAGGAAGCCTGCAGATCCGATAATCGCCAAGGATTCGTCAGCGGAAAGTTTCCAGGGTTCTGTGCGGCGAATGTCATAAATTTCATACATCAGGTTTCGAGAGTGATTGTAAACTTCAATAGAATTTCGCAGCGACTCGTCGCTAATGGGTTCTCCCGTCACCTTTTCGATATCCTGGGCAAGACGCTGATATTCATGCCTTAAAAAAGCAGGCGCCGCAGCAGACCCAGGATTTTGTGGCAAGTGGAGAATTTGCGACTTGTACGGAAAGTTCCTGCCCCATATACCCGCCAGGTTCCGTGCGCCATCGCAAATGGGTAGTCCGACAAAGAGATCCAACTCGATATTTTTATCAAGCGCCATCCCCAAAGAGGTTTTGAGAATGGAGCACAGGTAGGAACCGAAATGTTGAGAAACGGCAACTCCATCTGTTTGGCTGCCGCAAATCCTGACCGGCAGCATGCCGGCAGCATGGGCTATCTCTTCGGGGAAGTAGACCTGAAAATGCCCCAGCACTTTACCGCCCTGGGCGCGCCATTCTTTTACCGTCGGGTACTCCGCATCTTCGACAAGATCGCGAAGAATGGTAAAAATTTCATCAAGACTTTTACCCTCACATGCTCCGCTCAAGGAGCTGACAAAATGGTCACTGTTAATCATAGTGCTTGCTCCTTTTGCTGACGAGAAATAAGCCCTTCAAAGAAGGCATCGACGCGGTTTTTCAATTGCGCCTTGGATACGACGCGGGGATCCACCAGTTCCGACTCAATAAGAAGTATCGGCAGCCCCTGTTCCTCCGAAGAGCAAAAGCGTCTATCCGCCAGGCTGGAGGAGGCGGTTCGACAACTTTTCACCCCATGATAAACGACACCATCGAGATTGAATCGCGATCCCCGTTTTTCAATTTCCGGCATATCGAAAATCACACCGCCCTGCACTTCGCGAACCTGTCGAACAGTGCCCTCGGCAAAACTTTCAATCGGATTGTCCAGGTCAAACTCAAAGGGCCTGGACATCCCTCCCGACGCCCAGGTTAAATAACCTGAGGCCACAAAGATTCCGCCCCATTTTGAAAACATCTCATCAAATTCACGGATAATGGGATAACAGGGAACGCCTCTAAGACCCAGCCGAAACTTTTGCTCCAGTGGCACCATCTTTCCGTCCACTCTGGTCAAGGCGCCAATGCCATGCTCTACTCGATAGCTCATTTCTTCGTAGAGTTCTCGAAAGTATTGCGCACCTTCGGCGGAACCCCGATAACAATTGGCCATACCCAAATAGGCTAAGCCATCCGTCAAATGGTTAAACACCGCTGGCGTATTGGCATTCAGGTCCAATACTTTTTTGTAATAAACATTCATGGTGTTTGAGTGCGCCAGATGCTCGCGAAATTTGTCGATATCGAATTTTTTGCCCGTTATTTCTTCACATCTGGCGATGAGCTCCTTGATTTGTCCGGCGACATAATCAACTTCAAATTGGTACTCCATACTCATGGGCATACTTTTGCAGCCATTGGCGCGCTCTGAGGGCACATCCACCGTGATTATTGGCGCATCAAAAATTCGCTCCCAGGCTTCCACCCACTTGAAATAAGTATTACAAGCATTAGTAGCAATAGACAGGCAGGCCTTGGGAATTCGCCCCATGGGATGATGTCCACCGCTCAGGTGCAGCGCCACATCCGATTTAACATAGCCGCAGACATCCGGGGAATACCCGTAGTCCTCAGATTTTTTCAGCAACTCCTCCGACATCCCTCGAACAGCCAGCTGCAGGGAAGTCACTTCGGGGAACACAATGGGCAAATCAAATGTGCGCAACACTTCGCTCATGCTGCCCATAACGAACACATAGGCGGCTTTTTTCTCTTCTCGAGCCGCCTTGTCCAATGATGAAAACCACTCCCGGGTAAGTCTTGCTGCCTCCCGCTGGCCTCGCCCAACGATACTCTGACCAACAAAGTCAGGCTGGGCGCTTTGTGCTCGCTCTTTCAAACCGATATTACCCATTGTTTTTACCTCGCTCGCTAAATTTTGTTAAGTGGCAACCAATCAATTGCAACAACTGATCAGCAAACCTTTTTAAACCTCGTTAATCACTGATCACTTTGAATCCCTTGTCATTTTTCCTCGAAGCCTCGCTTTCGATCAGGCCGGTGACCGCTTCCAGACGCCTAACACAGTCACCCAGAGACGACATATCGTTATCCCCCTGAGCAATACCGTCGAAAACAAGGGATACAATGCTCTCTGCTGCGGCGCCGATATTGATATCCTTGTTGTTATACAAATAACCCGACACAAGGTGATCTATACCGCCAAAAACCAGATCGCGAAGATACTTGACCGGAATATTTGCCCGCAGCTCACCGTCCCTGATGCCCTCTTCACAGATCTCGACGAGGACATTGGTATACTTTCGGTTCAGCTCATAAATAGCACTGCCAAAATAGTCACTGCTGTGGCGAACCTCGAAATACATTAAACGAGCCAACGCAGCATCATCCTTTAGGGATTTCAGGTGGCGCCAGATAATGTAATAAATTTTCCTGCGCGATCCGCTAATGGCCTCAAGCTGGTCTTCAAACTCGTCAAGAATCGAGGTGTACCAGTTTTCCAGCACCTTGATCAGCAAATCTTTTTTGCTTTCGAAAT
>JBFXIU010000110.1:0-11449 GCA_050175615.1 Porticoccaceae bacterium
GTGAAAGAGTACATCACCTTTTTTATCGTGATTTCCCTATTGGATGAATTTGGTATCATCGGTGTCCGCGAACAGGGTGATTTCAGTGGTTCTAATCTGCCATTTACGACGGAAATACACCTCACCGCAGATATTGACTATAGAACGCCGCTTTCAGCGAATATGGAATTTTATGCAGGCGTCAGTGTGCTCTACAACAGTGAAGCAAACTCCACTTTTGGCAATCCCGAGATGACAAGAATTACAGACTTTACCACTGTCGATATGCGCATAGGTGTGTCTGCGCCAGATGGTAAATGGTCGCTTGGCTTGTGGGGAAAAAATATTACCGATGAATATTACTGGTCGAGCCAGTTTATAACCCAGGATGTGTTGGTGCGTTATTCAGCAAGACCGGCCACCTATGGGCTGGCATTTAATTATCGATTTGACAATTAGTCTTTCGGAAATTTTAGTTAAAGGAGTAGTGTAGTGATTAAAAGAGAAGACATTGAATTTCACACCGGGTTTACCGATGATGTTCAGGCGTGCGAAACCAATTTTTTCCCCTTTGCTGTACCCAGCGAACGTATCTCAGGAAATTTTTATTGTGTGACACGTCCCAACCTCGGTATTTGCATGTCCGATATGACGATACAAGATCGAATAGCCCCATTGGTACAGCGGCAGTTGTATGTGGACAATCAGCAGCATATGCCAATTCCTGAAAGCTTTGCGAATTACTCTCTGCCCAGTGGTTTAAGTGTCAAGGCTGTCGATCCTTTCAAGCGTTACGAGCTGAGATATGAGGGCTACGCGGATACACTCATCGAGCTGGAATGGAATTCCCTTATGGAGCCCTACGATTGCAATGATCCCG
Organism: Porticoccaceae bacterium; assembly: GCA_050175615.1. Classification (GTDB taxonomy): domain Bacteria; phylum Pseudomonadota; class Gammaproteobacteria; order Pseudomonadales; family Porticoccaceae; genus CAYXXZ01. The sequence continues at coordinate 860 of JBFXIU010000110.1, forward strand.
AGATGGATCCCCTGGCGGCGCCGCGCATTGGCGAAAGCTGGGACAAGTCCTGGTCCAGCGGTCATTGCGAATTCACCGGCCATGTTCGTGGCACTGCGCGTATTAGAGGCAAAAATTATGCTGTCGATTACATTGGCACAGCGGATCGAAGCTGGGGAGTGAGAAGAGAGCGCAATTTGGGTAACCTGCTTTGGACCCATGGCGCCTTTAGCAAAAATCTTGCATTCCATGCCATGTCTGATATGGATGTGGCCAATGATAGGGGATATGGCAAACCCCTGAGCGGCTATATTCTTGAAGATGGTGAAGTTATTCCCCTGGTTGATATCAAAGGAACTCACAGCACCTATGGGGTTTTGATTACTGGCGCCGAACTACAGCTTACCGATATCAATGGCAGAGTTTTTTCCGTTACCGGTCATGCCTTGAATGCAGCTCCCTGGGCGCCTTCTCCCGGGGGCATGTACAGTCAGTCTCTGATGCAGTGGAATTATAAGGGAGAAATTGGCTACGGTTATTTGCAGCATGGATTTGGCAATGGTTATATTCTCGAAAATAATGAGAAAATATTCTGCTAAATCAAATTCCTAGCCCGGAAGCTGTATCAGTTGCCTATGTTTTCAGGCTAGACGCAATGACGCAATTTTGCCGAATGGATGATTAAAGGGTCAGCTCATAGTGCTGGGGAGACTTTGATTAATTCTCTTTTCTTCACCTCCGCGTAGGCGGGAGTCTGGAAAAATCAACGAAGTATAGATTCCCGCCTGCGCGGGAATGACATTAATCAGAGCTTCCTTAGCGATGTTATAGCGATTGGATAAAATAATGGCTTATGTGATAACCGCACCTTGCGTAGCCGACTATTCCTGTGTCGAAATCTGTCCGGTCAATTGTATTGCGCCCAGTCCTGATGATGCCGATTTCGACAAGGCGGAGCAACTGTATATAGATCCACATGTCTGCATTGACTGCGGCGCCTGTGTCAAGGTTTGTCCGGTATTGGCTATATACGAAGCCGGGTCATTGCCAGACAAGTGGCAGCACTACGCCGCCATTAATCGCGACTACTTTCTGGAGGCGGTACATGAATAGCGCTGGCCGTCCTTATCGCGTTGCCATCGTCGGTGCTGGCCCCGCTGCGATCTATGCCGCAGGGCATCTCCTTGAGCAGCGCGAGTTTGATATTGAAATTGATATGTTCGAGCGACTGCCGACACCCTGGGGGCTGGTCAGGGCTGGAGTCGCTCCCGATCATCCCGAAAAAAAATTGGTGGTGGATCGCCAATTCGCCTTTATTCTCAACCGCCCTGAAATTCGCTTTTTTGGCAATGTGGAAATTGGCAATCATATCCGTCATTCCGAGTTGACTGAGTGGTACGACGGCCTGTTTTACGCCACCGGCGCCGACAGTGATACTCGTTTGGGTATTCCTGGAGAAGATGAGCTTCAAGGCTGCTGGGCGGCCAGGGAATTCGTTGCCTGGTACAACGGCCATCCCGGTTATAGCCATCTTGATTTTGATTTGTCTGGCAAGCGCGCCGTGATTGTGGGCAACGGCAATGTGGCGCTTGATGTGGCGCGTATTCTCACCCTGCCCATAGAAATGCTGGAAAAAACCGATATTGCCGACCATGCGCTTGAGGCGCTGCGATCAAGCAATATCGAGGAAGTGGTGCTCTTGGGGCGCCGTGGGCACCTTCAGGGCGCTTTTAATAATCCCGAACTTGAAGAATTGGAGCATATTCCCGGCGTCGATATTGTTGTTGACACAGACGATCTGCCGGTGGCCAATGAAGTGGTGATGGATGGAGCCGATTGGGCAACCCGACGCAAGGCCAAAACTCTTTTTCGCCTTGCCCGCAAGCCACTAACGGCGGGCAATAAGCGCATTCGATTTCGGTTTTTGTCGTCCCCGGTGGAACTGCTTGGGGATGGTCGGGTGAGCCAGATGCTGGTGGTGTCCAACCATCTGGTGCACGATGAAAATGGTCGTTTGCAGGCGCGAGCCACGGAAGAGGAATATTTGCTCGACACCGGACTGGTGTTCAGAGCCATAGGTTATCGGGGTACGCCTTTTCCGGGATTACCCTTTGACGACCGCCAGGGCGTTATTGACAACGACAGAGGGCGCGTGGTTGAACATGGCACACCCGTGGCGGGTGTGTATGTGACAGGCTGGATCAAGCGCGGCGCCAAAGGTGTTATCGGCACCAACAAAAAATGTGCAAGGGAAACTGTGCGCTGTTTTTTTGAAGACATGAGAGAAAACAGAATTACCAAAAGCCATTTTTCCGGCGAAGACATTGCAGCATTGCTGCTTGATCGACAGCCCAATCTTGTCGACAAGATGGCCTGGAAAAAAATTGATCACCATGAACGTGTTGCCGGGCGTTTGCAGCGGCGGCCAAGGGTAAAAATCACAGCTATTGATGAGATGCTGTCTGTTGCGCGCAACCATTAAGAATCCAGTTGAGAGGCGCCAGCAAATCTGTTGATTTGCTGGCGCCATGATTGTCATCATGTGCGGAGGTTGAAATGACCGTTGATAAAGAAACCTTTTGCCGAATTTGTGAACCCTATTGCCCCATGCTTGCCGAGATCGACGGGGGCGGAAAAGTCACAAAACTGAAGCCAAACCCCAGTCACCCCTGCAAGGGGACTCCCTGCAATAAAGGCTTGTCTTTTCTCGAAGTTCACAACGATCCTGACAGATTGAACTATCCTCTGAAAAGAAAAAATTCCAGGGCAGAAGATAAAGGCGATTTTGAGCGCCTTTCCTGGCAGCAATCATTTGCAGAAATTGGCGAAAAATTTCGTGGCATTCGTGATCGCTATGGCGCGGACTCCATCGCCGTAGTGGTTGGCAACCCCATAGGCTTCAATGCCAGGCTTTTTATGCTGCTGGCAAAATTTATAGCCGATCTGGGGTCAAAGATGGTCTTCAATGCTCTTACCCAGGATCTTTCCAATAAGAGCTATGGCGCCGGCTTGATCTATGGCAGTCCCAGCATGTGGATGGCGCCAGATCTTTACAATACAGACTATCTGCTATGTATCGGCTCCAATCCAAAGGTTTCCCACTGGACATTGATTTCCGTTCCCAATGACAATGGTGACACTCTCAAAAAAATCAAGCAAAGAGGTGGCAAGGTCTTATTTGTCAATCCGAGAAAAATTGAATCCTCCACCGGAGAAACAGGAGACACCTTGCTGATCAGGCCAGGTACGGATGCCTATTTTTTGGCGGCTGTTTTACATGAAATTTTTCTCAAAAATAAAATCGATGCTGCATCTATCGCTGAATATGGCAAAAATATTGATGGCTTAAAGTCTTTCGTTGCCGATTTTTCTGCTGAAAAAGTCTCTCCTGTTGTTGGCATAGGGGCAGATACCATAAGACAGGTTGCCGACGAATTAACCCTTGCCAAATCCGCGGCGGTCTATACGGCAACAGGGGTCAATCAGAGTCGGCAGGGACTGATCACTTACTGGCTGGCGGAAATGCTCAATTTTGTCACTGGTAATCTGGGGCGCGAAGGCGGTGTCTACAAGCCAAACGGTTTTTGCCCCATGGATCCGCCACTCCCTGAAACTGAAATTGAAGTGAACACCTCGTTGGGGACGTTTTACCACGGCCATAATTACAATGGCTTGCCGACGACCATTCTTCCCGAATTGATCAATAATGGCGACATCAAGGCGATGATTATCATTACCGGCAATCCGCTCAATTCGCTGCCAGGGGAAGACAGGCTTCGACAAGCATTTGAAAAATTAGACTGCATGGTGGCACTGGATATTTACAGAACAGACACGGTGGAATTGTGCGATTATGTGCTGCCAGGAACAGACTGGCTGGAGCGGCAGGACATCAACATGTTTGGCAATGGTATTCAGTTGCGCCCCTACGTTCAGTACACCGACGCGATGGTGCAACCCACTGGCGAGCGCAAGGATGACTGGTGGGTTATGGCCAACCTTGGCGTGGAACTTAATCCCGATTCTCCCTTGAAAGAAGAGCTCAACGAAAATGGCTTTGGTTTTGTCAACCAGTTGTTGTCTGAAAGTGATTTGTCGATTGCCAAGCTGGCAGCAATGCCTTTTAACACCAAGATGATTGAGCCGGATAAAAAGGCGTCTACCTTTGAAAAATGTCTTATGCACAAGGACAAAAAAATCGATTGCTGCCCAGAAATCTTTTCTACATCCGGCCTCTTCCATAGATGTCATGAAATTTTTGAGGAATTATTGGCGGAAGAAAAAAACTCCCTCAAGCTCATCAGTATGAGAACCATTCATATGCACAATGGCTGGCTGGCCAATATGCCAATGCTGCGCAAAGGCATATTGGCCGCCAATCCCTTGAATATATCCCCAGCTGACGCTGCCAAGCATAACCTTTACGACGGTGATCCAGTGAAGGCTTACAATAAATATGGTGCTGTCGAAACGGTGGTATTAATCAATGAAGAGCTGCCAGAGGGTGCGGTGGCGCTGACCCATGGGTTTGGCCATGGCAAAGCCTACAGTTTAAAAGTTGCATCGACAAAACCTGGCGTTAACTACAATAAACTGGCGCCGACGGGTTTGGATGCTTTTGAGCCTTTAAGTTATATGTGCTGGCTGAGCGCCATTCCCATCAGTATTGAAAAAATTCACGGATAGATTGTTGCCGCCCAAGATTTATCTGCATGTTATTAATCCCGCATCAATTATCGTCGGATTAACCCGAAAATTGAACCAGTACAGGCTGAAATCTGAGTTTTGCGCGGGTATATCAGACGTAAACGTCATTGCAGTTCGGTAACAGTTTGCTACCGGCTGCGTTTGCCTGTTTTTCACTTGATCTCGCCCGATTTGAGCGCACATGCTCGCCCCGACGTTGCTATGGCAGCGTTTACGCTCAGGAGCACGCTCAAATCGAACGATCTCGGCGCGAAAATTCAGCCAACTGGTACAACTTCCGGGTTAATAATCACAGTTCTTAATGCTTCGCCGGGGCGCCCGGCTCCCACAGAATATCCTTTTCCGCAGGAGCCAGCCCCGCTGGTGATATTTTTTCTCTGATCAAAACAATTTATCGAGAACACCGCTGGTGGCGAGCCATTTCACCAGTTCGCGGTTGACGTCTTTGGGTTTTTCCTGCGCCATCCAGTGCCCGGTTTCCAGCAGGGTTTCGCTGAGATTGCGGCATTTTCCCCGCATGGGTTCGCCGAGGCGGGAATTGATCGACTCACAGACGTGGTCGTATTTGGCGGCAATAAACAGCGCGGGCATATCGATAATGCCGTTGTTCACTGCTGTTTTGTAATAGTCTGCGTTGGCGCTGTGGTTCATATACCAGGAGTTGGGGCCAAAGAAGCCGTTTTTTGCCAGAGCGCTGGCGTAGACTGACAGATCTGTTTCTGTAATGACATCTTCATCCAGGGGCACGTCCGGCGCTTCCGTTAGCCCTTGAAACCAGCCGCCATTTTCGCGCACGAAAGCGGTAAATGCCGGTAAACCGTATTCCGCAGCGGAGCCCTTTTGAAACAGCAGCTTGATGACGTTGCCGGGGTTGGCGTCCATTTCCGCGGTTGCCTTGGCAAAATTTTCTTCGTAAAAGCGCATATAGTCCCATTGCCCTACGGGAAAGCGATCGCTGGGATAAATAGTGCGGTCGACAAGGTCAACCAGGGCGTCGATACCCCGCTCCACGGTGGCGTAGGGCACGCACAAGCTGGCCACGGCATGGCAACGCTCCGGGTGGTGGCTGGCGATATTCCAGGCCACAGGGCTGCCCCAGTCGTGACCTACCCAGACGGCTTTTTCCTCTCCCAGACTGTCAAGCAGCTCAATCATGTCGGCGACAATCAGTTCCTGGCGGTAGCTGTCGTGGTCTTTGTAAACGGATGAATTGCCGTAGCCTCTCATGTCGGGGGCGATGGCGCGAAAACCCAGGGCGGCGAAAAAGGGCAGCTGGTGGCGCCAGCTCAGGGAGCATTCGGGCCAGCCGTGAATGAAAATGATAAGGGGGCTTTTAGCCGCACCGGCAGACAGGTAATAGGTTTTGTGGCGCGGTGTTTCCAGATAATGCTCTGTCATGCCAGCGTTGGCGATAGTGGTCATTGTTGTATCCATGGGGTTTGTTATTGGTGATTCCAGTATACTCATTGTCTATAAGCGCACAATGATGGCAGAACCATTTCTGCACCCTGAATGGGGCGATAGCCTCCCAGAGCTTGTTCACAGCTGTTTAATTGTCAACTGTGCGTTGTTTTATTGCCACTAACAGGATCCCGAGGCACCATGAAAATCCCGCCACGCCTTCAGCCCTTGATCGATGAAGGGCTGGTCGATGAAGTTATTAGCCGCCTGATGAGCGGCAAGGAAGCCGACGTTTATGTGGTGCGCTGCAATAATGAAATCCGCTGCGCCAAGGTCTACAAAGACGCTGCCAAGCGCAGCTTCAAAAAAGCAGCGCAGTATCAGGAGGGGCGCAAATCCCGCAACAGCCGCCGCGCCCGCGCCATGGAAAAAGGCTCCAAATACGGACGTCAGCAGCAGGAACAGACCTGGCACAATGCGGAAGTGGATGCGCTCTACAAGTTGGCGGCTGCGGGCGTTCGCGTTCCCCAGCCCTACGCCTGTATCGACGGCGTTCTGTTGATGGAGCTGGTCACCGACAGCCATGGCGATGTCGCGCCGCGCCTCAGTGAAGTGGTCATGTCGGCAGAACAGGCGATTGAAGATCACAGTATGGTGATTGCCTATATTGTGCGCATGCTCTGTGCCGGCATTGTTCACGGCGATCTGTCGGAATTTAATATCCTCGTCGATGAATACGGCCCGGTGATTATCGACCTGCCCCAGGCGGTGGATGCTGCCGCCAATAACAACGCCGAATTTATGCTGGAGCGCGATGTCAACAAGGTGCGCAGCTATTACAGCCAGTATGCCCCTGAACTGGCACAGACCCAGTATGCCAGGGAAATCTGGGCGCTTTATGAAAGCGGCGACCTGCATCCAGACACCCCGCTGAGTGGTTATTTCGAAGAGTCGGACGACAGCGCCGATGTGGATGCAGTGCTGGCGGAAATTAAAGCCGTGCTCGCCGAGGAGCGTGCTCGCCAGGAGCGTCTCCTGGAGGAGGACAGCCCCGACTGATGTTTTTTTAGTGAAATTTCTACAATGATCCTTGATTTTTTAGCACCTGACGCCGATAGATCACCAGGGCGGCCAGAGAACAGCAGGCAGCCATGATGGTCAATGGGAAAAACAAGGTGGTCACTGAGTAATGTTCCAGCGCTAAAATGGCGAAAGTATTTCGCGCCACAAACATCAGAAAAAAACCGATGTTTTCATCATGGGGGAATGCATAGGCTTTGCGAAATGTGGGGCCAAAGCCTGTCAGATCGATAAGGGTGAGGATAATCACTGTCCACATAGGGTTCGCGGTCAAATACCACAGCGGCAATGACGACAGACCCACAATCAAAAAAATCCAGTCGATTCGGGTTACGGCAACGTCGGATTTTTTTACTATGGACAGAAAAGCGATAAACAGGGCAATGGTTCCAGACAGACCTGTAGGCCAGGCGCCCATACCTCCCTGATCCTCAAGCTGTGCAAAAAAAACCACCATGGTGGTGCTTCCCTAGATTACCCAGGAAAACATATGGGGTTTGGTCTTTCCCTGCAGTATAGAAATTATGTAGGGTATGAAGGCGATAACGGTGATCAGGATCGCCGTCATGCTGAAAAAGAATTTTATATTCATGGGTGGCGCTCAACGCGCCTCGTAGCCACTTGCCTAAACCACCGAAGGCGTGGCGGCGCCATCGCTGGTGATATTGGCGCCAGTGAGAAATCTGCCGCGCTCGGAAGCGGCAAAAACCACAATGCTGGCAATTTCCTCGGGATCGGCGGGACGCCCTAGGGGAAGGCTGGCGACCATGCGCTCCTGGGCTTCATCTTCACTCATACCGCTTCGTTTGGCCTCGGTTTTTAAACCCTCGGCAATGCGCTCTGTTTTGGTCAAACCGGGGTTGACCCCCACCACTCTCACACCCTTCGCTGCGTAGGCGTTGGCCAGCCCTGTGGTGGCCAGCATTAACGCGGCGTTGGCCGCGCCGCCGGGAAGATGTACCGGGGAGGGAACCTTGCCCCCAGTGCCGATGACATTGACGATAACGCCCCGCCCGCGAGCGGCCATAAGTTTGATAAGGGGGTCTATTACATTGATATAGGTGAAATATTTGGCGTCCATCGCCGCGCGCCACAGGGGTGGAGAGAGCTCTTCCGGGACATGGCGCTGGGCTGCCCCGGCACTGTTCACCAGGACGTCGATCGCGCCAAATCTGGCTTCAACATCGGCGACCACTGCCGCAGCGGCGTCGGCGTTGCTGAGGTCTGCGGCCAGAGTATAGGCATCGCCGAGTTGCTGTCGGGCGAGATCGAGATTGGTTTGCGAACGTGAAACCAGCGCCACTTTTGCCCCTTCCGCGAGAAAAAGCCTGGCGCAGGCAAGGCCGATGCCTTTGCTGCCGCCGGTGATGAGAATATTTTTATTGTTAAGATTGAGTTCCATGGCTGTATTCCGTTGAAATGCGGTTGGGGGTCAGGTGCTGAGTACACCCCGTCTGTATGTGATCATCACAATAAGCGCAATGCAGGCCAGCATCACCGACAGGGGGAATAATACGGTGGCGACAGAATAATATTCAAGGGCGAGAATACCCAGCACATTTCTGATCACCACAAGGCCAAAAAATGTCAGGTTTTCATCCTGGGGAAACGCATAGGCTTTGCGAATGGTGGGGCCAAAGCCGAGGAGATCAACGGTAGTGAGAATAATCACCGCCCAGGTCGGGTCTGAAGTCAGGTACCAGAATGGCAGGGATAGCAGCGCCGAGGCGAAAAATAACCAGTCCGCTGGCGTGATGCTGGTATCGGTTTTTTTTGCGAGGGCAATGATGGCGATCAAAATGGCGATGGCGCCGGACACGCCAATGGGCCAGGCGCCCATCCCGCCCCTGGCGTCCAGCTGGGCGAAAAAAACGATAAACGTGGTAATCCCCCAAATAACCCAGGAAAACACATGGGGTTTGGTTTTGCCCGTCAAGGTGGCAACCACATAGGGAACAAAAGCGGCGAAGGTAATCATTATCGCCAGGCCGCTGAACAGGAGTTTAAGGCTCATGGTTGCATTTGCCACCACCCCATTTTTTGGGGTAAATCCTCAGCCTTTGTTTCCCAATTGCAGTTCATTGCCATTTATTGGGCGCCAGCCGCTTTGAGAATTTCCGCATAGTCTTCGCCGTGGCGATGCTGGCTGACCACGGCAAGCAAGGTGTTGCCCTCGGGATTTTTGGCATTGATATCGTGGCCTGCCTCGATAAAAAAGCGCACAAAGGTTTCAAAGTTCTCTGCCTTCATGCCCCGGTAGGCTTTTTCCAGCAGATGGTAGTCGCCATTGACGCCAGCGGGGGGCAGAAACTGCAAAAAAGTTTTGATGCGCTCGTCGTCAAACACTTCGCCGAGCACTTTCTGTTTGTCTTTCTTTAATGACATGGGGTTACCTGTTGTTCGCTACAATCGTTCAATACAATGGTTCGTTGCGGTCATGCTCTCGAGTGCTGGCGCTCAGAGCAGCTCGTTCAGTTTTTTCAGCAAAATGTCGTTGACCTGCTGGGGATTGGCCTGGCCTTTGGATGCCTTCATGATCTGGCCGACAAAGTAGCCGAGCATTTTCGGGCGCTTGCTGTCGTCGGCGCTGCGGTAGTTGTCCACCTGGGACGGGCTGTTGGCGATGACTTCGGCGACCATGGCCTCGATGGCGCCGGAATCGGACACCTGTTTGAGGCCGCGTTTTTCGATGATGGTATCGGGATCGCCTTCGCTATCCCACATGGCCTGCAGAACCTCTTTTGCCATTTTGGTGGAAATGGTGCCGTCCTTGATACGCAGCACCATTCGGCCGAGATTGTTGGCGCTCACCGGGCACTGGCCGATCTCCAGATCGTTGCTGTTCAGCCGGGCAGACAGCTCGCCCATAATCCAGTTGGCGGCGAGCTTGGCATCGCCGGAAATTGTTGCCGCCGCTTCAAAATAGTGCGCCATCTGGGCTTCGTCGCCGAGAACTGCGGCATCGTAATCAGAAAGGCCGTAATCCGACATAAAGCGGTTGTGGCGGGCATCGGGCAGTTCGGGCAGATTGCGGCGCAGCTCGTCAATAGTGTCGTCGTCGATCACCACCGGCAGCAGATCGGGGCAGGGGAAGTAGCGGTAATCGTTGGCCTCCTCTTTGGTGCGCATGGAGCGGGCGCTTTTGGTGTCGCCGTTGTAGAGCCGGGTTTCCTGAATGATGCTGCCGCCGTCTTCGAGGATGTCGATTTGCCGCTCAACTTCCAGGGCAATGGCCTCTTCCATAAACTTGAAGGAATTGAGGTTTTTGGTTTCAGTGCGGGTGCCCAGGGGCTGGCCGGGCTTGCGCACGGAAATATTGACATCAAAGCGCATCGAGCCCTGGGACATATTGCCGTCGCAAATTCCCAAAGTGGTGACAATGGAGTGAAGTTTTTTGGCAAATGCCACCGCTTCCTCGGCATT
>JBFXIU010000111.1:0-11232 GCA_050175615.1 Porticoccaceae bacterium
GGGCTTCAGCAGGAATCACTGTTTGGGGCGGCATCAGCGCCAAACTGCTTAAGGCAGATGCGATCGCAGCAGATAAATAGGTTCTCACGTGATCCTCCGAATAAGCGCTTATAACGAATACAGCGTGACTTTATCACCGCGACCTAAGCTTGTAAAGATAATCGGTATCATTTGCATTTGTGTTTACAATAACGGCTTGTTGGCTCAGCTCTGAGCCGCCGAGGGAATCCAGCTAACCCTGGCAAGGGTTTGTTCGATCATAGCTGAGTGATGGAAGGCCGGAATTTTGGGAGGGAGTCGGCTTATTGGCGTCTATTGGCAGGAAACCTACAAAGAAACTTACCCACAAGAACTGTGGATAAGACTGTGGACGGCACTGTGATAACCAGTCAGAATCGTTCCAGCGCACGCCTCCGGCTCAGTTGCTCAATTACTAGCCACACTTGAACGCAGGAATGCTCGCTTACAAGATTCTGCTTCGCCACCCCACGGGGTTGTTACCAGGAATGAATTTCAGAACAAAAAAAAGGAGCCCGAAGGCTCCAAAAAATATTTCCAGGGGGGTAGGAAATGCGGTTGAGATCAGTCCTGCTGGGCAGCGGCTTTTACATCATCCCAGGCAATGGCTGAACCAATCAAACCAGAAAGGGCAAGTACGATGTAGGTGATAAGCATGGCTGTTACTCCTGATGAGTGATCTTTACAGGTGCCAATATAGTTAGAACAAACACATAAATGAAATGTATTATTTTTATGATTGACATAACCGAAAAGAATGTATGGCTGTAAGCTGTGCTTCCAGGCCAAAAGCGCAGAAAGCCCCCCCTAGAAAACAGAACTGGCATAGATTTCAAAGCGGATATCTAACTGATCCTCCACCGCAAGCAGACCACCGAGGGTACTAAATGGCTCAATGCCATAGTCGCTTTGTTTAATGGAAAAGCTCCCTGCAAACCTGAGCCTTGTATTATTTAATCTAGCATCCACTGAAACAGTGCTTATCCGTGTCACCCCGTTGAGACTGATGCTTGCCTCAACAACCAGCGCCGATTGCACCAGGGAAACAGGCGTCAGACTAACAACAACAAAGGGATATCGAAGCGCCCCAATACTGGCAAGCATGTTGTACCTGGTTTTCTTTATATCCGTCGCGCTCAGACTGGACTCCATCGCATATCGGTCGCGCAAGGTCGCGTCATCCACCACCAGGGCATTGAGCGGAATATAAAGATCGGCACGCCTTTGCTGCAACTCACCACCCCAGAGCACAAAACCCTGTATATCGCGACTGACAACAATATGATCATGACCAAGATGAGCCATTTTTCCACCTCTGAAAACTCGAATTATAACGACAGAATCCTCCTTATTGATCTTGTAAACAGGCTCGCGGCTCAGCCGTGCTCGCTCGTAAAAGTGATTGGGAAACCCCTCCGGGTGAACAGGCAAATCGGCCTGCGGTGTTTCCCTCATTTGCGTACAGGCTGGCAACAATAGGCAGGTAATCAAAGATAGCAGAATCAGCGGGACACAGAGCCTGAGATCACCATGAGACAATCGGGGGCTAATCATTTTCACTGCCTACAGCAGGCTGCAGCAGCACTTTGAATATCACAGCTACATTTAAGCCAATCAAGGAGCCATCGCCCCATTTTCCACTACCCACATGAAAATGGGTGCGAACCAAATCGACCTGACCGGTCATAACTGTATTGTGCGGTGTTTTAGTCAGTGTAAAAGGTACGGTGGCAGTGCGCGCGAGCCCTTTAATATTGAGCAACCCAGTTGCTTCATAGGTATCACTTCCAAGCTGACGAATACGATTACTGCGAAATTCCGCTTTTGGATAACGTTCGAAATCAAACCATTCCGCAGTGGCCGCACCCTCCTCCAGATCTGCGCTGCCGAGACTCATACTGGTAATATCCACGACCACAACCAGGGCGCTGTTTTCCAGGTGATCGCCATCCAGTTTCAAGCTGGTCATGAAAACCCGAAACTCTCCGGGCACAGGATCACCCAAATAAGAGGCGACAAATCTCAACTCGCTGCCACGGGATTCCATTTCCCAAGTGGTGGCGAAAACTGGCAATGGCAAAAACAACCACACCAGCATAAAGACTCCAACCGCCATCCGATTGCTCATTTTCCCGATCACATCCGCATTAATACCCTATCTTTTTACAAAAAATGGTGATGCAGCGCCGTGCCAATATAGATGACAAGTAAAAACAAAAGCATTCACACCAGCCATCCATGAACGGCCTTTATGACAGCATTCTCAATACTCGGATTAAAATTAGCTAATTCATAATGAGATGAAAATTTTTTCATTTTTTTTGAACTTCTCATTCGAGGCATAGTCTCAGTAAGTGCGAATTGTTCTCCCTTTTCGTTGTGAGCAAAACGGTTATGATCTCCCCTTGATAAAACCGTTCTTTAAACCCCGGCCTTATTTGGTTCGGGGTTTCTTTTATTAAGGCGCACAAAATAGCCACAAAAGCCATCAGGCAAGATCAAATCACTCCCGGCGCTGTTGCTGCACCGAGCTTAGGGTTTGAACCGACACTTGCTTGTAATTCCTCTGTAGACAGACGGCCGGCGCCCCAGCTGCGACGTATATAGCCCATAACCTCATCGAGGTCAGCTCCGCTGACATTGGCCAGCTCGCCGGGTTCCAGAGGGTCGTAGTGGTAGATATATAAGCGTGAAAGGAATTGCTCAAAGGGCAGAGAGGCTTCACCGAAGCGCTCCCCTTTTCCAGCAGTACTGACGGCAACGCCATCCCCCCAGTTTTGCCCGCTATCATTATTAGGATTGAAGAAATACACTCGCATACAATCCTGGGGATCAAGGGCAACCCGCAGTATGGTAATGGCGTGCCAACCGATAAAACGGGCGGCACTGTCGGTGATGGCAATACCGGCTGGCTGTGGATGAATCAGAGGCTGGTTACCATTGTAGTATGGGTGATACGTGGCGTAGAAATGGCGAATAAAATCATCCAGGCCGATCAGCGCGCCGCTGGCAATATCGACATTGATACGAAAGCCGCGGCCAGACCACCAGCCATGAAACTCGGGATTAACCCAGCGGTGAGGATCGCCCTCACGACCTATGCAGCGGCGCCCCATTTCTGCATAGATGCAATCCAGGTGCGGAACCACCAGCAGCGACACGGGATCAAGATCGATCGGGGTCAGACGGGCTACTCCCGCCTGAGTTTCGCGGGAGGAAATCGGCTGGCCTTCGAAATGCATGATGATCTCATCATCCCGCGCAGCCCAGGCCACCATTTGCAGCAGGTAGTCGGGATCATTGTAGGCCCACATGGATAAAGCGCGAGCGGACTGGCAAGTGGGGTTGTTGCCCTGCCCTACTCCAAGCGGCAGACCGAGCATGCACATAACCCCTGCCAACAAGTGCGCCTCTGCATTGACGGTTTTGCCAAAAGCCAGCTCCAGGCGCTCCCGGGCGACGACCGCCAACTGCAGACCCAGTTGGCGCCACATGGCAGGGGCGACCGGTGGCTGATAGAGAATACCCCGCTCCAGCAGCAGAGCCAGACCGTAAACCCCCTGGCAAGTGGCCGGGAATACGCTGACACGAATAAGTTCATGCACCAACGAACGATAGCATAACAGGCAATCCCGTCCTGTGGACGACAGGCCGAGAGCTTCAGCCAGCAATTGCTCGCCGTGTTCCAGCAGGTGACGCACCAGCACACCATGGTAGGGTGATACCAGGCCAGTATCGTGCATGGCGCGAGCCATGCCGGTGGCTTCGCTTTGCAGTGCTGTGGCATCCATAGAATCCAACCGCTGTTGGTAGATTTCGACGCCGGGGTCTTCACGGCAAGCCTGGGTCGGCCCGAACAAGCTGCTGATCAAACGGTCTGCACCCTGGCCGCTGCTACCCACATCGATTTCAGGGTTCACCTGACAGATAGCTATTTGAGTGATCATCCGTTTGACCGAATCCACTTGAATCGGCCGCTGTTGCAGGATGCGCCAGATTTCCGCGATCAACTGGTCAATGATGTGCTCATAACCGATACTGGTGGCCAAATGCTCCAGCAGACGATGGGGCAATTCCGCCAATCGCCCCATTTGTTCACGCTCGGCTTCACCGGGCGGGCTGAACAGCAAGGCGAGGTTGACAGCCAACACCTGGGTAAGAAAATGATGTGCCTGCTCGGCAGATATCAGCGAATGCCGATACTCGCCCTGTGCCACCGCCAGCAGACGCAGCTGGCTGATGATCTCGATCACCAGGGTGTCGGCATTGGCGGTGCGCAGTGTGTTGGCGGTCAGAGCCGGCAACAATATCTGCGGCTCAGCCCAGTCGGTGCCCAGAAACAACCCGGCGTTTTCCATCTCGCGGGCGCGAGCCTGAATCGCTGCGCAGCCGCCCTCCAGGCGAATTATTCGACGGGCAGTATCGAAGAGGCGCGGCAACTTGCCTGGCTTGGCAAACGTCGGCGCCTCTTGCAGGGCGGCAGTAGCGCTGTCCAGGCGCGTCAAAAGCAACGCCAGCTTGTCGTTGCTGCTCTCAGGCTGTACCACACAGGCTCCTTGGCGGTTCAGACGGTTATGCTTGTGACTGCATTATACATAGTAGTCCAGATCTTCCTGGCGTTTTAGCAGTTCGTGCATTTCGTGGGCGTCATCGCCAACAAAGTACACCAGCCCCCAATGGGTACCAAAGGCTGTGCGTTTGGTGACGATTTCCTCCAGCGGCGCTGTCAATTCGTGGGACTCAAAATAGGGGTGATCCTCAGTCTCTTCAGGAATCTGCAACTGGCTGACCACGCGACGGCGCGGATACACCCCAAAGCAACCTGCATAACCGGTTGCGTCCTCCACCTCCTTGGGGAAATAAGCTTTGATCTCCTCTTCCGTGGTTTTCGGATCGAAAACCAGAAAAGTCGCATGATAGGCGTTGAAGCCAGGATACACCCGCTCCAGCAGCTCGAAAACCTTGAAGCCCGGTGGCCGATAGGCCACCTCGCCAAAATACATTTCGCCATCGCTGGTAACAAAATATTCGGGGTGAATCATGCCGAACTCAATATCAAAGGTCTTAATCAGTTTTTCGATCTGCTCGGTGATCTGGGGACGGTATTTTTCCAACTCCGGCGACGCCGGCACATACACCGAGTAACCCAGGGTTACGTATTCGGAAATATTCAAAAAACAGATTTTGCCGTTGTGCACCCAGGCTTCGACAGCAAACTCCCAGCCGTCGAGATGGGATTCCATCAGGGCAGGGAACTCTTCGTCGGGAATGCCGTCAACCTCATCCGGGGTACGAATAACCCGGTGGCCGAGGCAGCCAGCCTTGTCAAACGCCTTGAAGTGGATTGGGTCGTTGGGGTCGCCGTCGAGTTTAAGCAAGGTCTGATTGACCCGCTTGAGAAAGCGAATGACATCGTCCCGGTCGTGGGCTTCTTCAAAGATACCAACGCGGATGCCGCCGAGCTGGGCGCGACGTTTCATCAGGGATTTGTCCCGCATCAACATGGAGTGGCCGAGCAAACGGGGATTATCGAGTAACACCGAGTTGATCGCCCCCGCCCATTCCACGGTTTCCTCAAACAGTGGAATAGCCACATCAACACCCATATCTTTCAGGGTTTGCGCGATTTCCATGGAACGGTCGTTGAGGCGCTCAAAGTTCCAGGGCACGTAGGGAATTTTGTGTGTCTCGCAATATTCCTGCGCCCATTCAGGCGCGACGACCACATAGCGGCGGTCAAATTTTTCGGCGGCTTCTACGGCGTTGGGAGCCCAGCCCAGGAGGGCGATATAGCCCTTGTTGGAGTTTTTCTGCATGTGTTGCCTCCAGATGGTGGCGAATGGGATCATAATCGCAACCATCAAGACAGACACTGTACCGAGCAAAACCGTATGAAATGTGAATTACCAGTGGGCTCGATGTATGTCAGCCCTTGAGCAGATGGCGCGATTGTGCTGCAACAGCAACCTCATGATCGCGAATAAACACTTACCACTATACAGAATCCCGAGTCACCTGGCCAATCGCCACCCGCCCCGGCGCGTTAATGATTCAGCGCGGCATCGCTTTGGGCACTTGAACCGGCCGCTCCAGCCAGCGCTCAAACTGTGGCTCAATACGATCAAGATGCTCGGACCACCAGCGAGCGTTTAACTCCAAAGCCGCATCCAAACGAGTTTCGAAGTTAGGCAGGCTTTGACGGGTATCAGCGTCCAACAGCGCCATAGACGAACGCCGCATGGGGCCGTAGGGAATGTAGCGCGCCTGATTGGCCAGGCTTTGGGTGCTGGTGGCATAGCGCACAAATGCCAGCGCCAGTTCTGGATCGCGACCGTTTTTTGGCACCCCCCACACATCGTAAAACCAAAGCTGGCGATCCCATAGAATAGCAAGCGGCTGTCCCCGGGAAACCGCAGCTGCAATTCGACCGCTGTACACAGAACTCATTACCACCTGTCTGGACTCTAAAAAGTGAACGGCCTCCTCCCCGGTTTGCCACCAATCGGTGTGGGGTTTGAGCCGATCCAGTACGGTAAAAGCGCGCTCCAGCCCCTCTTTTGTGGCTAGAATGTCATAAACCTGATCGACTGCGACACCGTCGGCCAGCAGCGCCCACTCCAGGTTGCCCATGGGCGACTTGCGCAAGCCGCGTCGACCGGGAAAGCGTTTAAGATCAAAAAAGTCCTCTATTCGAGTGGGCGCTCCGTCAAACTGGTCACTGCGATAACTGACCACTGTTGAGCCCACCACATTACCAACTCCGCAGGGGGTTTGTTGCAGTTCATAAAAATCCTCTGTGGCGGGGGTGCCGTCGGGAGCTGGAGGCAGTGTTTCTGGATCGATAACTTCCAGCAAACCTTCGTTACAGGCGCGAATGGCGTCGAACAGTTCCAGATCCACCACCTCCCAGCTGACATTCCAGGCGCGCACCTGCTGGCGAATTTCATCAATGCCGCCGCTGTACTGAATGACATTGACTCTATGCCCTGTGGCTTCTTCAAAGGGGCGGATAAAGCCGAGGATCTGGCTCTTTACATAGGCGCCGTCCCAGGAAACCACATTGAGGGTCTGCGGAGTATTGACAGGCTGCTGTGCCAGGGCGTTGCCAACCAGTACCAACAGGCCACACGCCAGGGCGCGGTTAGCAATTTTGCACCTTGCAACCAAGGCGGATATGGCTGTGATCACAGCAAAAACCTCATACTGATTTCCCCTCTGTCCAGACTACCAGTAGTAACCGATATTGATATTGAGCCGGCTTTCCCAGCCGTCGTCACCGCCCCGTGCCAGGGATCCACCACCAAAATAAATCATGTTTTTGGCGAGGATGTAATCCACATAGGTAAACAGCGGACCGCTGCCAATGGCACAGCCGAGGGTGTTGATCTGGGAATCCCGGGCACTGCTCAACGACTTGTTCAACCGCGAGTAGTCGTTGTAGCAGGTAATGCTGTCGACGGACTTCCACGGACTGGGCAGGTTATAGGCCACATTGGCTACCCAGAGGTCACCCCTGGCGGGAATATTATAGGTATCGGCAAAAGCGCCCACCTGCACCAACTGTCTGTCCATCCCCGGCGGATTGGCCAGGTTGTACTCGTAGCTGGCACCCTGTACCTGAAAATTCCAGCGCCCGCAACGGCTATCCAGGTGCAGTGCAGCCGCTTGGCGATCACCTCGATCATCCGTGGCATAGTTGTACACTTCCCCCACTTCCGCCGACAGGCCAACTTCGGTTTCGCAGCCACTGCCAAGCCCGAAGGTATAGGCCAGTCGGGCGTTGGCCTGGTTGACCTCCTCATTACCTACCACGGTGCCAACAGCATCCCGGGCGGCAACCAGATCATAGGAGTAGCGATCAGCACTGGTGGCATTGTTCAGTTCTTCGTTTTTGTAGAACGCCAGCTGGGTATTCCAGGAGCCGTCGTTGCGAACATACTTAACGCCCATATCGTAATCGTCAGCAAGTCCTACATAGTAGGGAATACCAAACCAGGCGTTGTGGGCGGCATAGGGCAAGAGGCCAAAGGACACTCGGCTGACTCCCGCCTGGAGCTGGCTTTGGTCGTCAAACTCGTAGCCGATCCAGCCGTGGTGAAGGGTGTCCATATAGGAGTAAAAACGGTACTCGGCGGAGATCAGAAAATTGTTCAGCTCGCCGTCGATATTGAGGCGAAACACATCCAGTCCAGTCTCGCCGCGTTTGCTCTTGGAGCTGTCAGCATGATCCCGATGTACCAGGTTGAAGCGCAGCGCGCCCCCCACACGCACGGCAGGCGCCTGAGGTTCAATAGCGGTTGTGTCCGCCGAATGGGTGCTGCGCTCACTGCCGGTGGCGGCCACGTCCAGGGATTCAATCAGCGGACGGGGAGCCTGGTTTTCCAGCACTTTGACCCGCTCCTTGAGGGCTTCAATCTCCTGCAAGAGCCGTTTGACGGTATCATTGTCTTCGGCATGACCGCTGAGGGTGACCAACATAGTTCCGAGAACCAGGTTGCGGATATGAGGATTCACAGCTTAGCCTCCACGGTGAGTCCCTTATTCTTTTCCCACTTTGGCATCGGCCTCGGCGCCTTCCGATGAATCAGCGAGCTCGGGGTCGGACACATTCGGGGGAACCGGCGGCGGTTCCGGCGGCGTGGACAGCATATCGTCGTGCTCTTCCATCCTCCACGGCAGTATGGCCGGCGAGATATGCAGAAACAGCAGGTGCTTCTCAAACTGGTCGAGAATGTCGGTAATGATGTCCTGCTGGTCATAGCCAAAAACGTCATAGGACTGGCCACCCCGGCGCAGAAAAACCTCCGCCCGGTAATAGTGTTTCTGCTTATCTTCTTCACTTTTGTCATGAGCCATTTCCGGATAGGCGAAGTCCGGCAGCAAATGTTCCACCAAACGAATTTCGTAGATAAAATCCACCCGCTGATCTTTGATCACTTCCAGATAGATGCGATTGTGATCAGCGTCAGTATGAACCATTGCCTGCCAGTCCTCCTTGGCCAGCTCGCGCTCGACCCGAACCATGGCTTTGCGCACCGTGGTGTCCATAAAGCCCCTGACCTCTTCCCGGCTGGGGAAATGCACCAAGTTTTGCAGCCGCCGACGCCACAAACCACGACCACTGGTGCCCGAAAAGCGCTGTTGCACCTCGGTTTTAAGACTGCGGTGATGATGACCTTCAATGACCAATGCCCGCCACATGCCAAAGGCGGCAATAATCATAATGATGGAAAACGGCAGTGCACTGACAATGGTCATGGTCTGCAGTGCGCTGAGACCGCCTGCCAGCAGCAGCACGGACGCCACGGCGCCCTCGGAGGTGGCCCAGAACACTCTCTGCCAGGCGGGCGTGTGCAGAGCGCCGCCTGAGGCCAGCGAATCAATCACCAGCGAGCCGGAGTCGGAGGAAGTGACAAAAAAGGTAATGATCAGCAGCACGGTAATAAACGACACAATGGAAGTCAGCGGCAGCACTTCATACAACTTGAACAGGGCAATGGCGTGATCCGCCTGCACTTCGCCAATCAATGCCGTATAGCCTTCGTTCATAATCAGGTGCAACGCGGTATCACCAAATATGGAGAACCACAAAAAGGTAAAGACCGAAGGCACCAGCATCACCCCCAAAACAAACTGGCGAATGGTGCGACCGCGGCTAATTTTGGCGATAAACAGCCCTACAAAGGGTGCCCAGGCAATGGTCCAACCAAAAATAAACAGGGTCCAATTGCCGATCCAATCGCTGCGGCTGTAGGCCTTCAGGTTGAAGGTACGCTCGACAATATGATTGAGGTAACTACCGGTATTCTGCAAAAAGGTTTCGAGGATATGAATGGTCGGACCGACGATGAAGACAAAGAGCATCAGCGACACCGCCAATACCATATTGATAATGGACAGCCGCTTCACCCCCTTGTCCATACCGGCAACCACCGAAAAAATCGCGAGACTGGTAATGGCGGCAATGGAGATAATCTGCACACTGATACTGACCGGAATGGCCGGCCACAGGTAATTCATGCCGGCGTTGATCTGAGCCACTGACAGGCCGAGGGTGGTGGCGATACCGAACATGGTGCCAAGGATGGCAAACACATCCACCGCGTGGCCGATGGGACCGTAGATACGATCGCCAATCAGCGGGTAGAGAGCCGAGCGAATCGACAGCGGCAGGCCGTGGCGGAAGGCGAAGTAGGCCAGCACCAAACCCACCAGACCGTAGATGGCCCAGATATGAAAGCCCCAGTGAAAGAAGGCAATTTGCATGGCCTGCTTGGCGGCATCGACGGTTTGCGGCACCCCGTCCGGCGGAGAGGCGAAGTGAAGTACAGGCTCCGCCACCCCGAAAAACAATAGTGCGATGCCATAGCCCGCCGAGAACAGCATGGCAAACCAGGCGGGAAAACTGTACTGAGGCTCAGCATGGTCAGGCCCCAGCTTGATGTGACCCCATTGAGTCAGCGCCATACCGACGATAAAGACCAGAAAAAAAGCCACCGCCAGCATGTAAAACCAGCCAAAGGTGTCGGTGACATACTTGAGAGTCGCCGCGAACGCCTCGCCAGCCAGGTCGGGGTTGCTGATGGTGCCCACCACCAGCAAAACAATAACAACAACAGCGGGTATGAAGACAGGGATCAGCACCGTACTGGCGATTTTTGAGGTCTTCTCGGTCATAGATTCATCCTGGTGCACATTATCATTGATTTGGACAAAAGCCCTTAGCAGAGTAGCAGAGTAACGGGGTCGGCGCACCCCGACAGCGGCGAACGAATACAAAATAGGGGCGTTGGATTTTTATAAAAATAGATCTTTTTGAGCACGCTTTATTTACCGACGGTGCTTGATAAAGGCAATGGGTTAAACCCAGCCAGAGCGCAGAATAAGTGAAGACATCCACCTTTGAGCGGTAGGTTGCTGGCAGCAGTTTTAACCCTTTATCTAGGGTCTGTTAACACTCATTGGATTACCACTGCTGGAGGTCATTTTTGCCTCCAGCTAGGCGGAATGAGCGTGGTTTGGTCATTCCAAATAAGCGAATTCCAACAACGCTGGGGGCAAAAATGGCTCCAGCCCCTTTTTTGGGATGGAGGGGGTTGCGGCTAAAAAAGCGCCACTCGTCGTCGCCTACATGGATGTAGGTGAGGGGCGTGAGCAGGAGCGGAAGCTTTGCTCGTCGATCATTTAGAACCACTAAACTCGCTCCTCGCTCCT
>JBFXIU010000112.1:0-11212 GCA_050175615.1 Porticoccaceae bacterium
TTCCATCCATTCTTGCACCACTGTCCGAAGTGGCCGTGACACTGTTGAAATAGTATTCGTCAGTGATATTTTTACCCCACACCATTATTTTCCAGCGTTCATCACTTGATTCATACCCAAGCCTGGCGCCGACAACTGCATAACTGTCCACCACCAAGAAATTCTCTGTTATAGATTTTTGGTAGCCGGCAGCAACATTAGCTGGATTTAGTGCGATATCATCACCATCAAAAACCGCATCGGTTTTACTTTGCCCTGTAACATTGACACCCATAAACAAAGTACCGCCTTGAGCCAATGGAGTACGATAGTCAAGATCAAGGCTGTAGGTAAACTCGGGAGTATAAGGCAGGCTTTCACCGGCAAAATCCACGATTTGGCCGAAAACGTTGTAACCTGTGTATTCATCAACTTCTGAATCCACATAGGTGACCGCGGCTGTCACGGTAAAATATTCTCCGAGCAGTGCGACTATATCTGTTTCCAAACCAATAATTGTAGATTCGGGAACATTGACCAAGCGATCCAGGGCGCCGAAGATGGGGGTCAGGGTTTTTCCGCGAACTTGTTTGTCCTCATATTCGTAATAAAACGCCGCACCATTCCATTGAATACGATTATCGACCATGGACTTTTTAAACCCCGCCTCGTAGGCAAGTACAGATTCTTCCGTCACTGGCTGCAACTGGGCATAGCTACTCGCAGAAATAACCGGATAACTTCCTGCTTTATAGCCCTGGGATACATTGGCATAGAGCAGCGTATTTTCGTCGAATTGATAATCTAAACCAGCTCGCCAGGATATATTGTCTTCCGCCAATTCATCCACGAATGGAAAACCAGGTACACCGTCATTATTCAAGGTGAAACAATCATTCAACCCTATAGGTGTAAACGAGTTACCTGACATACCACCTAAAATATTAAATAAAGCACCAACATTGCTACCAAAACCACTGTTATCAGGAGTGTTTGGCCCGTTTGGCGCAGCTTTGGTACAGGCTAAAGCATCAATGGTAGTGTCGGTGTACCGAGCACCTAGTTTGAGCGTGAGTGATTCTGTAAAACTGTAATCAATATTGCCAAAAAAGGCGTAGGATTCTATTTCCTGCTCCAAGGCCAAGCCAACTCTGTTCATCATCAAAGTGCCCGGACGACTACTGGTGTTGTCCCTAAAAGACTGTACTTGGTATTCTTCCGTACTGCTGTCTTCGTAATTTGCGCCGACCACCCAATTGAGATTATCGCCGGCCATTCCTGCTAAACGAATTTCAGCAAATGTTGAATCGATGTCCCCCACATTGCGATAACCATCCACTTCCAAAGCCTGGCCATCGGCATCCTGAATCTGATCCTGCACGTAACTGCTATGGGCGACAAGTGCGGTCAATGTTGTGCTGTCATTTAAGTCGAAATCCCCTCTCAGAGAATATTGCATAAACTCTTTATCCCCGGACAGCTCATCAGTCCAATCTGCAGAGCGGTTATCTTTTTCTGTAAACGGAGCAGAAACTTGGCGAAAGGCATTTTCGGGTGCCGCTGCGAACGCTTTCGGCATTGCAGCCGCAAGCTGCATAGCCTGGGGGTCTGATTTATCTCTCCAGCCATTGACATTCAAGTTGATCTCGGCAGCATCTGTGGGCTGAAAACGTAATGACAAGCGCGCAGCGGTATAATCATCTTCGCCATTTTCAGCATCTCTTGTGAGGCTCTGCTGCCAATCGTCACTCTGAACATTTTGAATGGCCAGTCGCCCGGCAACCTTTTCACCTAACGAACCGCTGACGAAAGCATTTGTCTCGAATCTGTTAAATCGGCCATAGCTTATATCACCACCATAGGAAAGCTCTTCTGTGGGTTTGGCTGCAATAAAATTGACCGCACCCCCTGTTGAATTTTGCCCGAACAGCACGCCCTGAGGCCCTTTTAGCACCTCAACACGTTCAAGATCATAGGCACTGTGCGCCGCCATCACTGGAAATGGCAAAGGTATTTCATCGACATACAAGCTGGTTGCAGGATAAACCCCCAGCGAACTTTCGTTGAAGCCCACGCCTCTCAGTGTAAGGATAGGTGTATTTTGCTGACTGTTTGCGAAAACCAAACCAGGAACAGACGACGTAATTTCCTCCAGGGAAGTTAATTTTTGTTCCGTCAACTTTTGCCCGGAAATTGCCGTAATAGACATCCCGATTTCGTTGGCGCTTTCCGCCCTTTTGTTTGCTGTCACAATGATCTCTTCCAGCGCTGCGAAGGCAGACCCGGAAGACCAAAGAAACCCAGGAACCAGAAGCGAAGCCACAACCAAAGGTTTTTTATTTAATTTTGCTTTCATATGTTACCTCATCGTTTTAGAGCGTTATTGTCGATTTTTTTGAGCTTTGAGCTGCGCCAAACTACAGAAAATAGAGCGAAAAAGTGGCACTACCAACCGGGCGGCGCCTCTTCCTCAAAAGCAATCCGCCTCCAGACCTCAATCCACCCCTTTGCGGCCAACCAGCCTGCAAACCAATAAACTTAATTAATTCAATTTAGTTTTATAAAGCTACATCATTCCAGAGAAATAAGCAAGCAGGTGCGAATCTAATTTTTGCTTCTAACGATCAATGCGATTTTGCGGAACCAGAAGGTTAGGCAAAGCTTCAGCCTCTGAGCATATGACGGCAATACTCTTTAAAATTCTGGAGATCCTCGAATAAATTGCCATCATCCTTCAAAACCATCCAGCGATAGATGAGGCCATTGACATAAGATAAATAAGCCCTAGCAAAAGCATCGGGGTCTATATTTGGCGAGATTTCCCCAGCGTCAATTCCGCGCTGAACAGTCTGGGCTATCGATTTGTGGGAATCAGTAATATAACTTTCTAACAGGGGAAGTGATTCAGTATGACGACTGATTGAATCGAACCACAGGGTATACATTGCACGGGTGAATTTAGGCTCCTGTTGCAACAATCTGTCAACCACGTCCACTCGCGCCAGAATTTCGTCGAGCCCAGTTTTTCCTTTGGTCAATTTACTACGATAATCATCGCGCATCTGCTGCATAACAGCTGTCATGTGACGGAACAACCCCTCTTTGGAGCCGAACCGAGAACTCGCCAGCCCACGACTATAGCCAGCGCGCTCACCTATATCTGTGAGCGTTGTCTTTTGAGTTCCCCGTTCAACAATTAATTCCGTTGCCGCCTCCAATAGTTTTCTATCAGAAATTGCCGTTCTTTCCGCTTGAGTTCTTTTCTTTTTCATAGATAATAAGTACTTAACCACTTGAAATATAAGCCACACTATTAAATTAGCTGTTAAGTAAATCTTAATCTCATATTTTGAGCAAGACGCTTTTGCACTCGAGCATCCAATCCTCGAGCCAACCTGTTCCTGAGAAACCCTACCGACCCGATAAAATTCAACCATGCCTATACGCAACCACCTTAATGGCTAGTAAACTACATCCATTCTGTTTTAGTCTTAGACTTCACTAACCGGGCTTTAAGTCTCTGGAAGAAAATGGAAAGATCAGGGAAGCCAGACAAAACTGCTACAACAACCGCCCCCAATCATTGCGGCTCCCTCGATGTTGCCGAGAACGACAGCGGCGCTTGTCTTCGGGTTAAAGGCGACTGGATCCTGGCTCACTATGCCAATCTGCAGCAAAACATTTCAGCCACCCCCAAAAGCCGAGTTGAACAACTGGATTTTACCAATCTCGGCACTGTCGATACGGCGGGCGCCACATTGCTCGCGCAAGCCATTGGCGCCGACACCCTGCTGTCGCTGACGGCATCGGCCACAGGCCTTTCTTCTGAATACGCCGAGCTGCTC
Source organism: Porticoccaceae bacterium (assembly GCA_050175615.1). Lineage (GTDB taxonomy): Bacteria > Pseudomonadota > Gammaproteobacteria > Pseudomonadales > Porticoccaceae > CAYXXZ01. The sequence continues at coordinate 3,825 of JBFXIU010000112.1, forward strand.
AAAACGGTGGCCACTGCCATGTCAGGACAGGAGCAGGAAGCACCACGGCCACCGTCCTGGCTCGATGGCATTGCCCAATTTGGCGCCTTGGTTCATACAGGCTGGCAGAATTTTCTACTTCTCGCCGGATTTATGGGGCTGGTGTTAACCACCTTATTTGGCGTTGTGCTGCACCCGCGGCGCTGGCGAATAACCGCGCTGGTTACCCAGATTCACCACACCGGCCTCAATGCCGTGGCCATTGTTGCTCTGCTGACCTTTCTGGTGGGGGCTGTGGTGGCGTTTCTCGGCGCCACGGTGCTCGCCAATTTTGGCGCCAGCATTTATACGGTGAACCTGGTGGCCTATTCTTTTTTACGGGAATTCGGCGTTCTGCTCACCGCGATTTTACTGGCGGGGCGCACCGCCAGCGCCTTTACCGCCCAGCTCGGCTCGATGAAGGTCAACGAGGAAATTGATGCCCTGCGCACTTTGGGATTGAACCCTGTGGAAATTCTTGTGGTGCCGCGCATTTTAGCGCTGCTGATCACTCTGCCCCTGCTCACCTTTATCGCCATGATTTCCGGGATCGTCGGCGGCGCCGTGGTGGGGTTGTTTTCCCTCGACATTTCCCTTGCCCGCTATCTGGCGATTGTTCAGGAGATTCCTGTGCGCCATTTTTTTGTGGGCATGGCCAAGGCGCCCATCTTCGCCTTTATGATTGCCCTGATCGGCTGCCTTGAGGGTTTTAAAGTCCAGGGCAGCGCCCAGTCCGTTGGCGAGCACACCACCTCCAGCGTGGTGCAATCTATCTTTATTGTCATTGTCCTCGACGCCGTTGCCGCGCTTTTCTGCATGGAGATGGGCTGGTGACCGCATCGACTGCCAATAAAAGAGCAGCTCCCGCTATTGAGGTGCGCAAACTCTGCAACCGTTTTGGCACTAATCTGGTTCACCAGGATCTCGATCTGGACGTGTACCCGGGGGAAATCCTCGGCGTGGTCGGCGGCTCCGGCACCGGCAAGTCTGTGTTGTTGCGCTCCATCATCGGCCTGATAAAACCAGCGGCGGGAGACATCAAGCTGCTGGGCGAGAGTATTTTAACCCTGGGCGCTCAGGGTTCAGCGCTCGAAAAACGCATTGGCGTGTTATTTCAAAACGGCGCCCTGTTTTCTTCCCTGACGGTGACTGAAAATATTGCCCTGCCGCTGATCGAGCACGGCGGTCTCAAGCGCAAGGATGCCGAATATCTCGCCGGGGTTAAACTGGCGCTTGCGGGCTTGCCTGCCCACGCCGGCAATCTTTTTCCCGCCGAGCTCTCTGGCGGCATGGTCAAGCGGGCAGCCCTGGCGCGGGCACTGGCGCTGGATCCCGCCATTTTGTTTCTCGACGAGCCCACTGCGGGGCTCGACCCCATTGGCGCGGCGGCCTTCGACAATTTATTGCTGACCCTTAGGGATGCCTTTGGGCTCACGGTTTTTCTCGTCACCCACGACCTGGATACCCTCTATACAGCCTGCGATCGCGTCGCTGTGCTGTCGCAGAAAAAGGTTCTGGTTGCCGACAGCCTTGAGGTTGTCGCCGCCACAGAGGATGATTGGATTCAGGATTATTTCCACGGCCCTCGAGGGCGAGCTGCAGCCACTGCCGCAGCGCAAGCAAAAGGTTAAAACATGGAAACCCGCGCCCACCATATTATTATCGGTTTCTTCACCCTGGCGGTGACCATTGCCGCCATTGTCTTTGCCCTGTGGCTGACAAAAACCAGCGGCGATCAGAACACACGCCGCTACGACATTGTCTTTACCGAATCAGTCACCGGCCTCTCCGTGGGCAGCAATGTTCTCTACAACGGTATTCGCATCGGCGAAGTCACCAGTCTTAACCTCGATACCGATGACCCCCGCAAAATCTGGGCGCGTATTCGCATCGCCGACAATGTTCCGGTAACAACCGCCACTCGAGCGCGGCTGACCATTGCCAATATCACCGGCGCAGCGATTATTCAGCTGCTCAGCGGCCCCCCCGGCAATCCACCCTTAAAGGCGGATGGCGATAAAGTTCCCGTCATTCAGGCATCGCCTTCGCCGTTCAGTCAATTGCGGTCGAGCAGTGAGGAGCTGCTGGTCAATATCAGCCAGCTGGTGACCAACGCCAGCAAAATTCTTTCTGAAGACAACAGCAGACATTTTTCCAATATTCTCGCCAACATCGATAGCGCCACCAGTGCCTTTGCCGGTGAAAAGGACGCCATTAGCCAGGGGCTCAAGGATATGGCCAAAGCCAGTGAGGAATTGCACAAAACCCTGTCTCAGGCAGCCACCCTGATGGCAAAAATGAATTCGGGGATCGACACCCACGGCGACCAGCTCCTTGGCGATGCGCAAAAAACCCTGCACTCGCTGGAGCAGCTCAGCACCAACCTGAACGCGGTGATCGCCGCCAACAAGGGCGCCCTCGACCAGAGTATTCAAGGCTTTTCAGAGGTGGGGCCGCTGATTCAGGAGTTGCGCACCACCCTCGACAGTCTGGGCGAAGTGTCCCGCCGTCTGGAGGAAGACCCCAGCGGCTATCTTTTCGGCAGTGAAAAAATTAAGGAGTTTGAACCGTGAAAATCCCCGGCGTCATCATTGTTGTTTTCGCTATTCTGGCCGGCGGCTGCACGGTTTTGCCCAAACCGGAAGAGGTCGCCCTCTACCAACTGCCGGAAACCCGACTGCAAGCCAGCGACCAGACGGCTGTTCCCTGGTCACTGCGCATAAAAACCCCGCAAACCAATGACGCCCTCAACAGCAAGCGCCTTCTGGTACTGACGGATGCCAACGAGCTTTCGATCTACAGCGGCTCGCGCTGGACATCCCCTGCGCCCCAGTTGTGGCAGGATTATCTGGTTCGCGCCTTTCTTGCCGATGGCCGCATCGCCAGGGTGAGCACAGCGTCTGAAAACCTTCAAGCCGACCTTGAGCTGTCTGGCACTCTGCGCGCCTTTTACGCCGAAGCTGACAATAACAATCTCGCCGTCAGTATTCGCTTTGACGCTACACTGGCCGATACTGCATCGCGGAAAATCATCGCCAGCCGCAGTTTTATGGAACGGGAACCTGTCGCTAAAAGCGGCAAAGACAGCAACAGCGCCGCTGTCGTCGCTGCCTTTGGCGTGGCCGCAGATCGTGTATCCGCCGAAATACTGAACTGGATGCTTCTCCAGCATTCCAATAAGGCTGAATAGCGGATCAGTGTTCGTTGCCACAACAAGCCGCGGAGCAGGCCGCTTTCACCGGTGCCGGGAGTAGAAATATCAGGCTGTCAGGATTTTCGTTGTTTTTATATAGTAGCGCACGCAAGCATAAGGCTGTGACCGCCGAAAAAAAGCGTGTCGGCAAAGGTCGCGCAGCCCGCCGCTTGCGGCACCTGTGTTGTTTCGCGCTGTTTTTTCTCCTCTGTGTTGCCAAGGGTTTTGCCCAGGACAGTCTGAACCTGGAGATTCACGGCGGCAGTAAAACCCTGAAAACCAATGTTCGCCGCCATCTCAACATTGACGAGCTGCGCTGTGATATCAGTGAATTACATTTGCGCAACGCCCTGAAAAATGCAGACAAGTCTATCTCCGCAGCCCTCCGCGCCCTGGGCTACTATCGAGGTCAGTGGACAATCGCCAGAACCTGGCTGGCAGCGAATAACGGCAACAAATCGACTGGGGGTTGCTGGCGCGTGGACGTCCATATCACCCCTGGGGAACCTGCCACATTCACCGAGGTTCGAATCGATATCGTTGGCGCCGGCAGCGCCGACCCGGCATTTACCGAAATCCTCAACACAGTGCCGTTAAAACAGGGGCAACAGGTCAATCACGGCAGATATGAGCGCAGTAAAAAAGTCATTCGCCAAAGAGCCACCAATCTGGGTTATTTCTCTGGCGCATTCACAGAACACCGCCTGGCGGTAGACCGCGAAACCAATACCGCCAGCGCAATTCTGATCTTTGCAAGCGGAGAGCGCTACAAGTTTGGCGATATCCACTACGCCCCCGTTGCCTTGAACCTTGAATTTCTCCACCGCTATCAAACCTTTGCCTCCGGCGATCCCTACGACGCCAGCCAACTGATTCTGTTTCAGAGCAATCTCATCAACAGCCAGTACTTCGACCGGGTCAGTGTCAATCAATCCGATCCGGATCCGGCAACAGGGGCTGTCGACATAGAGGTGGATCTGGTTGTTAAATCCCGTTTTGAAAGCACTTTTGGCGCGGGTTATTCCACCGATATCGGCCCCAAGGTCAGTTATGTGCTGAAAAACCGCCGCTTTGGCAAGGATGGCGACACCTACCAGCTTTCCAGCCAGTGGTCGCCGGTACAAAAAAATGCCGGCATTCAATTTCAACAACCGGGAGCAGATCCGGTCAGGGAAAAGACGCTCTGGTCGCTGGGCTGGCAGAGTGAGGACACAGACACCACCGACAGCTCCAGCTATCTCGCTGAAGTGTCCCAGGTAAGGCTTCTCGACAACGGCTGGGTTTTCACCCGCTCCCTGAGTCTGCTCCACGAGAATTACGATATTGGCGACGACGCCTCGTCGTCGATTCTCTTTTATCCCGGTATCAATATTGCCCGCAGCCGCGCCAATGACACCAGCTATCCCACCAGAGGCTGGCGGCTGTCTTCCGGGCTGCACGGCGCTGTTGAAGATCTGCTTTCAGACACCAGTTTTGTCCAGGGAACTGTGGATGCAAAAATCATTGCCCCGCTTTTTGGCGGCAGGTTTATCGGCAGAAGCGGATTGGGCGCCACCCATGTGGAGGATTTTTCCGCGCTGCCCACCTCGCTGCGCTTTTTTGCCGGTGGCGACAACAGTGTGCGCGGCTTCGATTTCCGCACCCTGGGACCGCGAAACGATGAGGGCGACGTGGTCGGCGGCAAGCATCTGATCACCGCCAGTATCGAATACGACTATCCCGTCTACAAAGATTACAGCGCCGCGGTTTTTTTCGACACCGGCACCGCTTTTGACACCAGTGATTTCACTCTTTACGAAAGCGTCGGCCTGGGCGCCCGCTGGCACTCCCCCATAGGACCGATCCGGGTTGATTTTGCCTTCCCCCTTAAAGATGGCGGTTTTAGATTACACCTGTCCATGGGGCCGGATTTATGATCAGGCCACTCAAACACCTCAGCCTTTTCCTTGCCTTGCCCCTGGCCATTATCACCACCCTGGCGGCGGCGATAATAGCCTGGATAATCGCCACCGAGAGCGGTACCCACTGGCTCCTGGCCCGGGCTGCTGGCGACAAGATCCACTTTGACTCCCTCAAGGGAACCCTGGCCGAGGGCGTGCAAATGCGCCAACTGAGCATAAAATCTTCGCAGATGAGGATTGATATTGGCAGCATCGACAGCCGCTGGACACTGTGGAGCATTCTCGGCGGCCAACTGACCATCGACAGCATCGCCGCCGACAGCATTGCCATAGAGATCTACGACGACGACAGCCCGGCAAACGACAACAGCAATCCCTGGCCGGGATTGCAGCTGCCCCTGCCCATCAATATCGGCAACCTCAGTCTGTCCCGGCTGAGTATCAGCAGCACCAGCGCGGCCAAAGGCGACAATGGACAAAACCAGGCGGCCATTGAAATTACCTCTATCAATCTCAAGGCAATTATCAACCCCCTGCAAACCCATATTCAGGCGTTTAGCCTGGTCAGCCCCGATGGCGAGATCGAGATTGCCGGACGCATCGGCAACCAGTTTCCCTACAGCCTGTCGCTCAAAACGGCCTGGAAAACAACCGCCGTCGAAGAAAAACTCTTTTCCGGCGCCGCCACCCTAAGTGGCTCTGTCACCAAACTGAACGTCAACCACCAGCTCAATTCACCCTTTCTGTTGACCACAGAGGGAACCCTGGTAATAGCCACCAGTGACAGGGAACCCCTGAATGTTGCGGCCATCACTGCGGATATTCGCAGCCGATGGCAGGACATAAATATCGCCGCGCTTGTGCCCGAAGATTTCCGCGACGAGCTTGCCGCGATCAACAGTTCCGGCTTGCTGGCATTGACCACCCTCGAGAATTCCAGCCAGCTGCTACAGCAACTTGCTCAGCTGGACATCAGCATCGCCATCGAGGGCAATCTCCGCGGCGCAACCATCAGCGCACTCAGCCTGGAAAGTGACCAGGGTTCGGCACTTGTCAGCGGCACTGCAGACTGGCAGCAGGGACTGAACTGGCAGATCGAAATACAGGCCGACAACCTGGATACCAGAGTTTTCCTCCGCGACTTGCCAGGTATTATTTCTGCCAATATTGACAGCGACGGCAGCTGGCGCAATAACCAGTTGCAAACTCAAATCCACATCACCGAGCTGGACGGCAGGCTTTCCAACCATCAGCTCCATGGCCGCGGCAAGGTTGCCATTAACAAAAGCCCCTCATCCCTGAGCGCTCAAATTACCGATCTCGCCTTGACACTGGGGGCTAACGAGTTTTTCGCCGATGGCGTTATTGGCGACACCTCCGCCGTCAACTGGCAATTGAATGGCGCCGATCTTTCAGCCCTTGGCGATGGCTTCAGCGGCAGCCTGGTTGGCGCGGGCAGTTTTAAAGGCAACGTCAATGACCTCATCAATCTGACTGCCCAGGGTGGTGGCGTTGCAGCGAAAACCTTGTCGAGCCTTGCCATTACCGCCAACATTGAGGGGGACAAGATAAAAATTCCGAGTGCATCCGTTGATCACATCAGCGTGCTCGCCACTCGGAACGACGTCGGCCAACACCAGCTTTCAGCGACCACAACCGGGTTATCCGCAGCCGGTATCGCCGATGCCGATATCCAGCTCGAGACCAAGGGCACTGTAGAGCAACATCATTTTAGCCTTGCTTTTGAGGATAACAGCAACCACCTCAGGCTGGCGGGTAACGGCGGCTATAGGGATCAGAGCTGGCGAGCGAACATCTCCCGGCTGAACATTGACAATGTCCTTGCCGGCGCCTGGCTTCTGGAAAATTCCGCGACTGTTACCCTCACTCCCGCAACCGTTGAGGTAGGCCAGTTTTGTCTTCGGCAGGATTCCAGCAGTGCCTGTGCCACAGCTAACTATGCCAAGGGCGAAATTGATACTTCTGGCCAGTTGCGCGATATCGACCTGAGCCGCCTGAAACCATGGCTGCCTGCCACTACCGAAATCAAGGGCAGTATTGGTGGTGAATTCAGTGTCGCGGGCAACACCGCCAACCTTGATCAATTGCGGGTGAAGTACCAGCTCAACAGTGTCGACGGCACTCTGGGTTATGAACTGGAAGACAACCAACGGATCGACCAGAACTTCGGTTTTGTTATCGCAGGCGCTAGCGATGGCAAGACCATCGACAACAATGCCCGCCTGACCATTGGCGATATGGGCCAAATTGACCTG
>JBFXIU010000113.1:0-11192 GCA_050175615.1 Porticoccaceae bacterium
AACGCTGGTTTCTGATGACGGTGACGCCCATCGACACGAAACCCAGGGGCGCGGTGATTGTTTATACCAATATCAGCGACCTCAAACAGGCGGAAGTGCAAATTCACGACCTGGCCTACAGCGACACGCTCACTGGATTGCCCAACCGCAGTCTGCTCAACGATCGTATGCGCATGGCGCAGAACGACAGCAAACGCACAGGCCGACAATGTGCGCTGATGTTCCTCGACCTCGATAATTTCAAACCCCTCAACGACCGCCATGGCCACGCCATCGGCGACCAGTTATTGGTAGAAGTCGCCGAGCGTTTGATCCGCTGTGTGCGCGAAGCCGATACGGTAGCGAGGGTCGGCGGTGACGAATTTGTCGTTTTGCTAAACGGTTTGAACATCAATCCTCAGCTGGCTCAGGAAGACGCCCGCCAAGTTGCAGAAAAAATCTGTCTGAACCTCGCTGAACCCTACATCCTTGAAGGGCAAGACAGTAACGGTGCCACAAAGAATATTCACCACCAATGCTCTGCCAGCATAGGGGTGGTTGTATTTTCCGGAACAGACACAAGCCAGGACGACCTGCTCATGGCCAGCGATATGGCCATGTACGATGCCAAGCAGAGCGGTCGCAACGCCATACGGTTTGCCCCTGCCTGCCCGGCAAAATCAGACATCATCGGTTAATGGAGCCCCTTAATGGCGCCTCCGACGCAGCAAAATATCGCTCTATTTTCTTGCCACACCCAGTTCACCCAGAGTTTGCGCCATGTCCTCCGCAGAGGTTGCCGGGCGGACGTCGGTATCAATTTTAAGGATGCTGCCATCCACACCAATGTAAAACGTGTGGCGCTTCGCCATTCCCACCACAGGCATCAGCACAGCATAAGCTTTGGCAGTTTCTTTAGTCGGATCGCTGAGAAGTGGGAAATCTGCCCCGGTTTTTTCGGCAAACCCTTTGTTATCCTCAAGCGGGTCAACGCTGGCCATAAAATAGCTGACGTCATACTCGCGAATCAAATGGCCATTTTGCGCCAACGATTTGCACTCGATGGTGCAGCCGCTGGTATAAGCTTTGGGAAACCAGGCGATGACCACTGCCTGCTTGCCGCGATAATCCGACAGGGTATAGGTGTTGCCATCGCTGGCCTCAAGGGTGAAATCCGGCGCCATATCGCCAACGGACAAGAGTTCGGCACGAGCTATCACCGAAAAGAAAAAGACAAAGACAAAGACAAAGACAAAAACCAGTGTCGACATTTTCCTCATTTTTTTCATGGCAAACTCCTCAAAGGCTGCAAAAACCGCTGTCAACCAGCATTGTAAGAATGCTCAGGTATAACACAAAACGCAACAGGATCGAACACGAATAGAAGGTTCTGTTCACAAGAGGTTTTTGCTTGCGGAGCAAGCGCCAACAGGATAGCGTAGTAGCCCTTGACGACAGCCAGGGTGAAGAGCGCCCCACGTCGACAAAGCCGGACAAAAAACCGGACAAATAGTCTCGCCATGGCGCGGCAGGCCTGTAACTCTTTAATTAAAGACCAGAAAAATATGAAACACCCCCTGAGAAAACTCTTTCGTCCCCTACTTCAACCCTTTGAAAAAGGCACTGGGGATTACGATTACAAGCCGCTGAACCGAAAACTTCTCCTGGTTTTGGCCGTGCTTTTTTGCGGTCTGGCGGCGGCTGTCGCCTTTATCGGCATTGGTGGCAACGGCATCGGCTTTATGCTGCCGGCAATTGTGTTTGCCTGCGTCGGTATCGTCGCCCTGGTGGTCGCCACACTGGGAACGGATCGCGCAGTAGCAAAAATCTGGCGAAACCGCTAAACATCAGTCTCTACAATTTCAACACAACCCAAGGCACGACATGCATTTTCAACGTCCCGGCAACGCAGCGCTGACGCTTATTCTGACATTAACCATTGGGCTTTTAACCGCCTGTAGCGGCGGCGAAAACAATGTTCAAGCTGGCAATAAGGACAAAATTCTCCACTTTGGCAACGGCGCCGAGCCCCAGGAACTGGATCCCCATATTGTCACCGGAGTGCCAGAGCACAATATTATCGCCGCCCTTCTCGAAGGGCTGGTCTCCAAAGATCCCCAAACCCTTGAACCCGTCCCAGGTGTTGCCGAACGCTGGACTATCAGCGGCGACGGCAAAACCTATACATTCTATCTGCGCAACAATGCCCGCTGGTCTAACGGCGACCCGGTAACGGCGACAGATTTTGTCTGGTCCTGGTGGCGGGCGCTGCAACCGGCGCTGGGCAACCAATACGCCTATATGCTGTTTTCCGTGGTCAACGCCGAAGCCTACGCCAGTGGAGAGGTCGACGACTTCAGCGAAGTGGGCATCAAAGCCCTTGATGACTACAGCCTGCAAATAACACTCAACAACCCCACGCCCTATTTCCTCCAGCTGCTCGACCACTACAGCACCTACCCTGTGCATCGCGCCACCATTGAAGCATTCGGCAGCCCCAACGAACGCGGCACCCAGTGGACTCGCGCGGGCAATTTTGTCGGCAACGGTGCTTTTGTCCTCGACACCTGGCAGCTCAACAAAGTCATCAAAGTAAGGAAAAACCCCTATTACTGGGATGCGGACAGAGTTAAACTCAACGGCATCGACTTTCGCCCCATTGAAAATGTTTCCACTGAGGAGCGCATGTTTCGCGCCGGGCAGTTGCACATCACTCAAACACTGCCCATCGATAAAATCCAGTGGTACCAGACCCACAAACCCGATGTGCTTCAGGTTGCCCCCTACCTGGGCACCTACTATTACCGCTTTAATGTCAACGCCCCCGAGCTCAAAGACCAGCGGGTGCGCAAGGCGCTAAACCTGGCCATCGACCGCCAGGCGATTGTCGAGCGCATCACCAAGGGCGGCGAAATTCCCGCCACCACCTTTACCCCGCCGAACACCATGGGCTACAGCGCCCAATCGGATTTGCGCTTTGACCCAGAAGAAGCCCGTCGCCTGTTGGCGGCAGCGGGTTACCCTGACGGCAAAGGCTTTCCCACCATCGAGCTGCTCTACAACACATCAGAAGGCCATCAGAAAATTGCCGTGGCCATTCAGCAGATGTGGAACCAACATCTCAACATCAACATTTCCCTCAACAACCAGGACTGGAAGGTCTTTCTGAGCTCGGTCACCATGGGCGAATACAGCATTGCTCGAGCGGGCTGGATTGGCGATTACGTCGACCCCAACACCTTTCTCGACATGTGGGTCACCGGTGGCGGCAACAACCAGACCGGCTGGAGCAATGCCCGCTACGACGATATTGTCCTCAAACTGGCGCCAGCGGCGACAACCCAGGAAGAGCGCTATGCCTTGCTGCGGGAGGCAGAAAGTATTTTGCTGACGGAATTGCCGGTGATCCCTCTCTACATCTACACCAGTAAAAGCCTGATCCAGCCCAGCGTTCGCGGGGTTTACGGCAATCTCCTCGATTATATTTCCTACAAGAATCTGTGGCTGGAAAACGAGGACAGCACTGCAACTCTGAAAAAATAAAGCATAAAAACCTGGGTTCCCCTGGGGGCAGACTCCCGCAATAAGCCCGGATCACCTCTCAAAAGCCGGGCACTGCGGCGATCCTGTGTTTGCCCTGCAACCACTTGTATTGATAGAAGGCGGCTCGCCGCTAAGGGTAAATACGCTTTCCAACCTGAACGGTGGGCGGTGTCTTTGTAAAATTGGGGATATCCGCTTTAAGAGCTTCATTGCCGGGTTTTGACAGCGCAGACTCAAAGGCCTGTTGAGATCTGAACTCAACCTCCACCACAAGGGCGTAGGTGGCAGCGCTGCCATTCGGGGAACCCAGCCCTCGAGTGACATTGACTTCCTTCACCGCATCCCCCCAAACCTCAAGCGCCAGGGGAATATGTTTATTGACATAATAGTCGGCATCAAAAGGATTATCATCGTCAGCGGTATAGAAAATATTCAATGTTGTCATTGCCAGATCCTGTGATTATTGTCGTCGCTTACCTTTCTGCCCCGACGCCTGTCGACAAGCTCGGCGGCAAACGAGAGACACTATCACCAACTCACTCGCTGATTCAACCACAACACGCGAAAATCCTTATATGGGAAAACTATGACTGCCTCGCGACCTCAGCCAAATCAAGGATACGGGCTGGTATTCAGCCTAACCTCAAGAGCATTAGAGGTGCTGCGTACCGGCTGGCCGACCATTTCGTCATAGGCGCTTTCCTGACGCAGAACCAGTTCGCCAATAGACAGATCCGCCAGTTTTTCCCGCATCAGGGTTAGATTGCGAGTGGTAAGCACTTTGCCCTCAGCTTCCCAGACAAGATATTCAACATCATCAACCGCCACCAACAGCTGGTAAAAACTGGGATCCAGGGAGACGATCACCACCTTGTTCAGAGGCTGAAGAGAAACCAGATTGTGAAAAAGTATTTTCATTTAAAAACCATTATTGATTCTGTCGCCAACTATGGGTGACAAAGATGAACTACCTGAACAATAAGTCTTGCCACTGCTGTTGAGTAAAATCCTATCAGATATTGCGCTCACGACGATAATGGTGAATCCGCCCCTTGAAAGGGGTTTCCAGGTAAGCGGAGGTGTCCGGCCTGGTTTCCCGGTGATCAAATCCCAGGGCAGTCATCTTTTTGATAAAACGCCCCTGGTGACCGCGACCCGGATCGACAATCAGCACCTCACAGTCATCCTGGGCGTGTTGATTAATAAAATCCCCGAGCAATTCCACATGCCCGGCCTCGTAAAGAATATCGCTGCCGACGATCAAATCAAACAAACCGAGACCGCTGTCTTCATCGGCCCAGCCCGTGCGTATAAAAGGAATTTTTCTGCCCTCATTGAGGCTGACGTTTGCTTTGAGAAAATTTTCAGCCTCTGGATGATAATCGGTAGCGGTAATATTGGCCTCGCGGTGGTTGAGCAACAGGCTGGCGAGGCCAATACCACAGCCAACTTCAAGTATCCGCTTGCCGCCAATATCGTAATCTGACATCAGATTGGCGAGTACTTTGCCGGAGTCCCAGAGAATACCAAACAGCGGCCAGGTGGCTGACGAAATACCCAATACTCGAGCTTCACCTCCATCGTCATTAAATTGTTGATTGTCGCGAAGGGTGCGGACATGAATATAGATATCACTGAATTCGATCGTTTGATAGCGAAGGCGGAATGGTGTCATAGGTCTCAGCGCTGGGCACAGGAGCCAGACTTCAGACTCTGAATGGAGGGAAATGGAGGCAATAAAAGTTTCTCTGTTATGCATTCACCTGTCAGTCAAACAAGCCAGAGAACGGACGCCAACGAGCCATCACTGTATAGGGTTTCTCCCGCTGTTGCCAATTTTATTAAGGAATCTCTGCAAGGCCTGAGCATTGGCTGTGACAAAGGCTCCCCCGCGAGCGATAAACCTGCAAAAACAAAAAAACCGCGAGTGTCGCCACCCGCGGTTTTTTAGACCAGCTGAAAACTCTTTAGATAAGGCTTTCCAACTCGGGAACTGCATTGAAAAGATCGGCAACCAGGCCGTAGTCCGCCACCTGGAAGATAGGCGCGTCTTCGTCCTTGTTAATGGCAACGATGACTTTACTGTCTTTCATACCGGCAAGGTGCTGAATGGCGCCGGAGATACCCACAGCGATGTAAAGGTCGGGGGCGACGATTTTACCAGTCTGACCCACCTGCATATCGTTGGGAACAAAGCCGGCATCCACCGCAGCGCGGGAAGCACCCACCGCAGCGCCGAGTTTGTCGGCAACGCGGTAAAGCATTTCGAAGTTGTCGCCGTTCTGCATGCCGCGACCACCGGAAACCACAATGCTGGCGGCGGTGAGTTCTGGGCGGTCAGACTTGGCAATTTCCTCACCGACAAAGCTGGAAACACCGCTATCGTGGGCGGAGGCAACGGCTTCGATAGTGGCAGAACCACCGGTGGCGGCAGCGGCGTCAAACGCAGTGCCGCGCACCGTCAGCACCTTGATATTGTCGGAGCTTTGTACGGTTGCAATAACATTGCCCGCATAAATCGGACGCTTGAAGGTGTCTGCAGATTCGACAGCGCTGATTTCGGAGATAGGCTGAACATCGAGCAGCGCTGCAGCGCGGGGCAGAATGTTTTTTCCCGAGGTGGTCGCAGCGGCAAGAACATGGCTGTAACCGGCGGCAACTTCGGCAATCAGTGGCGCAACATTTTCCGCCAGTTGATGACCGTAGGCAGCATTGTCAGCCACCAGCACTTTGCGAATACCGGCAACCTGAGCAGCGGCTTCAGCGGCACCGCCACAGTCAGCACCGGCAACCAGAATATCAATATCGCCGCCGATGGCCTGGGCCGCAGTGACAGCATTAAGGGTAGCCCCATTGAGGCTGGAATTGTTGTGTTCGGCAATAACAAGAATGCTCATTAGATCACCTTCGCTTCATTTTTCAGTTTGGCCACAAGTTCGGCGACATCCGCCACTTTAATACCAGCCTTGCGCTCCGCTGGCGGCTCGACTTTCAATAGTTTGGTGCGGGGTGTGGTATCAACACCCAAGTCCGCAGGAGTCAGTGTATCCAGAGGTTTCTTCTTCGCTTTCATGATGTTGGGCAGAGACGCGTAGCGGGGCTCGTTGAGACGCAAATCCGTAGTGACGATGGCGGGCAGTTTCAGGGAAACGGTTTGCAGGCCGCCGTCAACTTCGCGGGTCACTTTGGCGGAGCCGTCAGCCACTTCGACAACAGAGGCAAAGGTGCCCTGGCCATAGCCAGTCAGAGCAGCGAGAATTTGTCCGGTTTGGTTGTTGTCGCCGTCGATGGCCTGCTTGCCGAGAATCACCATTTCGGGGGACTCCTTGGCACAAATTTCTTTCAGACACTTGGCAACTGCCAACGGCTCCAGCTCGGTCTCAGACTGAACGAGGATAGCGCGATCAGCGCCCAAAGCCAGGGCTGTGCGCAGCTGCTCCTGAGCTTGCTGGGTGCCAATGGAAACAACGACGATTTCGGAGGCAATACCTTTTTCCTTGAGTCTCACTGCTTCTTCAACAGCGATTTCACAGAAAGGGTTGATCGCCATTTTGACATTGGCAAGGTCAACAGCACTACCGTCAGCCTTTGCACGCACTTTTACGTTGTAATCAACAACACGTTTTACGGCAACAAGTATCTTCATGAATAGATCCTGGTTTCTTTAGTGACTTGACATGGTTGTATCGCATTCAGTTGTTCGCAAAGGAACCGCACCAATTAAGTGGCGTCACATCCTGCGACTGGAGATGATTTTGCAACTGAGAATGCCTGAACTCTGCTTCAACCCAGCGTGATAATGCCTAGTAAATCAGTGGACACGCAAAGGCCGCAATTGTAAGTACTCATCCTTACCATGTCAATCTTGGCGCTTTTCTCTCAAACTCTAAACAAGCCATTAAAGCCCTGTATTCCCAGAAGCACAGCAGCGCAAAAAGGGTGATTTTGCCCTAAAAAACTTGAACAAACCCGTTAATGCGGTCATATTGAGTTCGATGGAAGTGATAATGGGTAGCAATTCGAGGGAATGTTCCGGGTTTTCCGTTACATAAAGAAATACTGACCACAGCCATAATCGCCCAAGAGGCGAAAGCCACTGCTCGATGCCATCACAATCTCTTATCACCCTTTAACAGATTGTTGAAAAAAGACCCCTCTCGGCAACCTGGCGCCGATGCAAAAATAAGCTGACAATAGCAACAACTGATACTTTGTTGGTATTGCTGGCAAAGGAAAATTCACAGACGCACCTTTGTGTCTGCTGAAAAAACCTGGACGGTTTTTGACGCCCAGCTAAGTATGAATACATTCAGGCACCGCCATGACAACAGACACGCCACCGCAGCGCCTACTGGTTTTTGACGACGAAATTGATGTCAGCTTTACCCTGTGCGCCATCGCTGAAACCGCCGGTTTTGAAACCAGTGCCACCACCTCTTCCGCTGATTTTTTTCACCAGCTGACAAACTGGCGTCCAACCCATCTGATTATCGACCTGCAAATGCCGAATATCGACGGTGTTGAAATCTTGCATACCCTTGCTGACCTGGACTGCAATGCGACCGTCATTATCACCAGCGGCCTGGGTATTCGAGTGCTTGAAGCCGCCGGAAGAGCCGCCACTGAAAACGGCCTGAGAGTTTCCGGGGTTCTGCCAAAACCCTTTACACCGCGAACACTGCGCGCCCTGCTGGGAAAAGACGCGAACCTGTTAACCGCCCCCCCTCAGCAATCACACCCCCATGACCTGGACATTGGCGAGGCAGAACTGCAATTGGCGCTTGAACGCCAGCAATTTATTCCCTGGTACCAGCCAAAAATTTCCTGCGCTTCCGGCGAGATTGTCGGCTTTGAATGCCTGGCGAGGTGGCAACACTCGACGCTCGGCCTGATCATGCCCGATCGCTTTATTCCGGTGGCTGAACGCTCGGGGCTGATCAACCAGCTGAGTCGCCAAATTTTTGCCCAGGCGCTCACCTGGCATGGCGAGTCGTTTCAGGGCACCCCAATCAAAATTGCCCTCAACATGTCGGCGCGAATACTCACCGACAAGGATTTTCCCCGCTGGCTGATGGAGCAGTGCTCCCAATCCCATGTGCAACCCAGCCAGGTGATTCTTGAAATCACCGAAACCAGCACCCTGGAAGACCCCATCGCCATGCTGGAATTTCTTACCCAATTCCGCATCAAGGGCTTCAATCTGTCCATCGACGATTTCGGCGTTGGTTATTCTTCAATGATTCAGCTGGCGCGGCTGCCGTTTTCGGAAATGAAAATCGACAAAATGTTTATCATGACCGCCTCCCAATCTGAGGAATCACAAAAAATTGCCACGGCCATCGCCGGCCTTGGCCGCGCCCTTGAACTCTATGTCACCGCCGAGGGCGTAGAGGATCAGTGGACCCTGAATTTTCTCCGCGAAATTGGCTGTGATGCCGCCCAGGGCTATCTGATCGCCCGTCCCATGGCAGCCAATGCGGCTCTGGCCTGGGCGCAAAGCCGCGCACCAAAGGATAAAAACTAAAATGGCCATCGACCTGGACAACGATATTCTTTTTACCTGCCATCCAGATCCCCTGTGGATCTACGACCTCGGCACCCTCAGGTTTCTAGCCGTAAACAATGCCGCCATTGCCAAA
The DNA here is from genome assembly GCA_050175615.1 of Porticoccaceae bacterium. Taxonomy (GTDB): domain Bacteria; phylum Pseudomonadota; class Gammaproteobacteria; order Pseudomonadales; family Porticoccaceae; genus CAYXXZ01. The sequence goes on from JBFXIU010000113.1 coordinate 9,162, forward strand.
TACGGTTATTCCGAGAAAGAATTTCTGGCCATGACCATTGCCGATATTCGCCCACAGGAAGATATGCCGCAGCTATTGGCGAATGTAGCATCAGTAACCACCGGGCTGGATCAGGCCGGCATCTGGACTCACCGCCTCAAATCCGGAGAGACCATTTTTGTCGATATCACCTCCCACACCATCGACTATCATGGAATAAAAGCGGAGTTGGTTTCCGCCCGTGATGTGAGCAAACTGATAAAAAGCAATGAGCGCCTTCAGCAGCAAGAGGCGAATTTGCGCACCACGCAGCGCCTGCTAAGCCTGGGCACCTGGCAGCAAAACCTTGATACGGGCGAACTCACCTGGTCTGACAACATTTATGCCCTGTACGGTGTAGACCCAAACGACTTTGCCAGCGGCCAGGAAACCTTTCGCGCCCTGCTGCATCCCGATGACCGGGAAGAGATGTTTGCCCGCATCGCCGCCTACGACGCCGCGCCCAAGCCTCACTTCAACTTTCAGCATCGGGTTTTGCGGCCGGACGGCAAAATCATCCATGTCCGTGGTGTTGGCGAACTGACCCACACCAAGGCCGGCCGCATTCTCAGTGGCGTGGTGAGAGATGTCACCACTGAAATGGAGACTGATGCCCAACTGGCGTCCGCCGCCAGCATTCAGCGCATTGCCGGAAGAGCGGCTCTTCTTGGCGGCTGGCGCGTCGACATCGCCAGCGAAACCGTTGAATGGTCGGAGGAAACCATTGCCATTCATGAAATAACCGCCAACATTCCGGGCAAATACCGCCTACCCCTCACTGAAGCCATCGGCTTTTTTGCTCCCCAATATCACCGCGAACTTTGGCAGCTATTCTCTGATTGCAAAACCCATGGCAACTCTTTTGACCAGGCATTTGAACTGATCACTGCCGAGGGAAACCACATTTGGGGTCGCGTCATTGGCGAACCCGAATACGATAGCAACGGCAATATTTGCGCGGTTCAGGGAGCGCTTCAGGATATCACCGCCCAGGTGGTTGCCCAGAAGGAATCCGAGAACCTGTCGACAAGACTGCACCAAACCCTGGACAGCATGAGCGATGCTTTTTTCCTGCTCGATAAGGACTACTGCTTTGCCTATCTCAACAACCGTGCGGCACAGCTGATACAGCAAGATAAAGAGGATTTGGTTGGCCACAACATTCTTTCCAGGTTGGGCGCTACGGCCATGGCGCCGTTTATGGAGCAATATCGCATAGCCCTAAACAACGGAACATCAGTTCATTTCACTCGTTATTTCCCACCTCTGAAAACCTGGTTCAATGTCGATGTGTATCCCAGTAATGAAGGCCTGGCCGTCTATTTCCGCGATGTCACCGAAGCCAAAATTCGGGAGGAACAGTTGCGCCTGCTGGAAACCGCTGTGTCCCGCCAGAATGACATTCTGCTGATCACTGAAGCAGATTCTATTGACGCCCCCGACGCCCCCAAAATTGTTTATATCAATGACGCCTTTGTCAGAAAAACCGGCTTCAACCGCGAAGAGGTTTTGGGGAAAACCCCGAGAATACTTCAGGGCAAAGATACCCAACGCAGCGAACTCGACCGCATTCGCGCCGCCCTGGAAACGGCGCAGCCTGTACGCTCGGAACTGATCAATTACACCAAAGGCGGCGAGCCATTCTGGCTGGAAGTGGATATTGTTCCGCTCATGGATGGCAGCGGCAAACCCAGCCATTTTGTCGCTGTAGAGCGCGACATCAGCGAGCGCAAGGCCTCCGAGCAGGCGGCAAGAATCAACGAAGAGCGCTTTCAATTGGTGGCCAGAGCCACCAACGACGTTATCTGGGACTGGGATCTGGTCAACAACCTGGTGTGGTGGAACGAAGCACTTGACACTCTCTTTGGCTATGCTCCCGGCGATGTGGAACCAGGGGCGGAGTCCTGGAGCAACCGCATTCATCCCGACGACAGAGACAGGGTTCTCGCCAGTATTCATCGGGTAATTGACGGCAGTGACAGCAAATGGCAGCACGAATATCGCTTTATTCAT
>JBFXIU010000114.1:0-11121 GCA_050175615.1 Porticoccaceae bacterium
GCCATTTCCACACAATACTGCAAGATCGAATGCCGGAGGGCTGGCAATTAGGTAGAGATGATCCGTTACAGAGGCTCTATACTGCCGGGATCAAGGTTAGTTTGTAGTAAAGGCGAGGGTGATCATCAAGGTTTGACATTTCATCGGTGCAGAATATCGGCAAGTACTCGCAACTCTTTCTTGCCGTCAATAATTTCTCTGGGCGTCAGGCCGCTGAGCTCGTGGGGAAAGACAATCCACTGGTCGGTGGTGTGAACATAGTAATCCGGCAGGCGCTGGGTGAGGTTGTTGTCCGGTTTGAAGTAAGGGCAGGCAAGGCGGATTTCCGTGAGTCCGGGGCACAGTGCCATCAAGGTGTTGACGACTTTATCCAGGGTCAGCCCGGTATCAAACACATCGTCGATAATAAGCACTTTTGATTTGGCTGTCAGCGCGGCGACAACTGGCTCCAAGCCTTCGATGAGGATGTCGTCGTGGCGGTGATCCACACCCAGACAATGGCGTGTTTTGATGGCAAAGTGCTGGTGTTCGATACCTTTGTAAGTCAGCCACTCGTCAATCGCCACGGCTACAGGAGTTCCGCCCCGCCACAGTGCTATGAGGACATCGGGATAAAAGTGGCTGGCGACGATTTTTTCGCCGAGATGAAAGGCGTCGTTGAGAAGGTCGTTGGCGCTGACAAAGAGTTTTTCTGGCTTGTTGGTGGTGTCTGAATCGGTCATTGGCTTCCGGTTTCGGCTCAAAAGCGAGGGTTCTGGGCGATCAAGGGCGAAGCATAGCAAATAATTACGGCGTTGATTTCCAGTTGTTGGCTATTGTCGCTATAATCGCCGCTGTTTCGATTTACTCAATTCCGTGATGGAGGCGTTTTATGGGGATGGTTAAGAAAGCAGGGTTGTCTGCTGTTGCTATTTCACTGTTGCTGGGGCTTGCTGCCTGTAGTGGCGAAGAAAAAGAAGTGGTGCTCACGCCACAGCAGGAAGAAGCTGTTGCTGAACGCCTCGCGCCAGAGGGAAGTGTGACCCTGGAGTCGGATGTGGTGGCTACAGCTCCGGCGATTGATTCTGCGGCAGGCGCAGAGCCCCGTTCCGGTGAGGAAATCTACAATAAATCCTGTACCACCTGCCACAGCACTGGCGCTGCCGGCGCTCCCAAGCTTGGCGACGCCGCCGCCTGGGAACCGCGCATTGCCCAAGGCATGGAAACCCTGTACACCCACGGCATCAGCGGTATTCGCGGCATGCCGCCACGGGGTTTGTGTATGGATTGCAGCGACGACGAAATCAAGGCCTCAGTTGATTACATGGTTGAAAACAGCCAGTAAGTCCGCAGTAGCTGTTGTCAATTGCTGTGTTTGGTACCGTGTTTGACGGCAGCGAAATAACGTCATGACATGAGCCGGGGTTTGATCCCGGCTTTTTGTTGTCTGGCATTGGTGTAATCGCGCCCGTTATCTTCTAATCGAAGAGGTTTTTCAGGGCGGCAATCGACTCTTTGCCGCGCACCTTGCGCACCTCGGGATCATCGTTGCCAAAGCCGACCTTTTCGATGTCCTCCTGGGGCAGTTCGTCGATAAAACGGCTCGGCGTGGTGGTAATGATTTCGCCGAACTGGCGCCGCTTTGCCGCCATGGTCATGGTCAATGTGCGCTGAGCTCGCGTAATGCCCACATAGGCCAGACGGCGCTCTTCTTCAATATTGTCCTCTTCAATGCTGCTGCGGTGGGGAAGAATCTCTTCTTCCATGCCGATAAGAAAAACATGGGGAAACTCCAGGCCTTTGGCTGCGTGAAGGGTCATCAGTTGCACCTTGTCGTCGGCGGACTCTTCTTCCTGGCGTTCGAGCAAATCCCGCAGCACCAGCTTGGCAATGGCATCCTCCACCGGAGTGCTGTCGCCCTCGTCAGGCTCTTCGAGCATCTTGTTAAGTTGAGCAATCAGAAATTCGACATTGCCCCAGCGTTTTTCCGCCACCGCCGCGCTGCTGGCATTCTGGTGGAGCCAGCCCTGGTAATCGATATCTTCAAGCATCTCGCGAATGGCCGCAATGGGTTTGCCACCCTGGCAATTGCGGGAAATATTGTCGAGCCAGTGCTTGAACTGGCGCAGGCGGTTGAGGTTTTGTTCCGCCAGCTGGCTGGCAAAACCCAGTTCGTCAATGGCCTGATAGAGGGAGATATGGCGCTGGTTGGCGTACTCGCCAAGTTTGACCAAGGTGGTGGAGCCGATCTGACGGCGCGGAGTGTTGATAATGCGCAGAAAGGCATTGTCATCATCGGGATTAACCAGCAGGCGCAGGTAGGCCATCACGTCCTTGATCTCGGTGCGCGAATAAAACGAGGTGCCGCCGCTGAGCTGGTAGGGAATACTTTGCGACTGAAGTTTGATCTCCAATAACCGCGACTGATAGTTGCCCCGGTAGAGCACGGCAAAGTCGCGGAAATGGCACTGTTTACTGAGGCGCATGGTGAGAATTTCGTTGACGACCCGCTCCATTTCGGTTTCTTCGTTGCTGCAGCGCATCATGCGAATAGGGTCGCCAAAGCCGAGTTCGCTCCACAGGGATTTGCTGAATACGTGGGGGTTGTTGGCGATGAGTTGGTTGGCGCTGCGCAAAATACGCGCCGTGGAGCGGTAATTCTGTTCCAGTTTGACCACTTTGAGGTGGGGGTAGTCCTGCTGAAGTTGCGCCAGATTTTCCGGCCTCGCGCCCCGCCAGGCGTAGATGGACTGGTCGTCATCCCCCACCACGGTGAGGGCGCCACGGCTTCCGGTCAACAGTTTGACCAGCCGATACTGGGAGAGGTTGGTGTCCTGATACTCATCCACCAGCAGGTAGCGAATTTTGTTGCGCCATTTTTCGAGCAGTTCTTGATCGGCCTCAAGCATCTGCACCGGCAGCAGAATAAGATCGTCAAAATCCACGGCATTGTAGGCGCGCAGGGCGCTGATATAGCGCTCGTAGAGAACGGCAATGCCCTGTTCCCCTGGGCTGGTGGCTTTGGACAGGGCTTCCGGGGGAAGAATCAATTCGTTTTTCCAGTTGGAGATTTGGTTTTGAATCAGGTTGATATGGTCGCTATCGACATCGCCGTCCCTGAGAATGAGCTCTCGTATCAGGTTGCGACTGTCTTCACCGTCGAGAATGGAAAAGCCGGGTTTGAAGCCAAAATGTTTGATTTCCTGGCGAATCATGTTGAGGCCGAGGTTGTGAAATGTCGACACGGTCAGCCCCTGCGCCTCTTTGCCTTTAACCAGCTTCGCGGCGCGCTCCTTCATTTCCCGGGCGGCTTTGTTGGTAAAGGTGACGGCGGCAATATGGCGGGCGCTGAGGCCGCACTCATTAACCAGGTAAGCGATTTTTCGAGTGATCACGCTGGTTTTGCCGCTGCCAGCCCCGGCGAGTACCAACAGGGGGCCGTCGATATAATGAACTGCGATGGTTTGTTGCGGATTAAGTGTTGTCACAGAAATAGATGGTTGGTTGGCGGACTGCAAGCAGGGGCGATGTGGCTGTTGCAAGCACTGATCAGGTTAGTGTTGATGATAGAAACGCCAGTTGCTTGCTGAACATTTCCTGGCTTTCGTCGCTGTAACTGCGGAATTGCCATACTGAGGCGGCGCTGAACTCTTCAACGGTACAGCCCTCTAGCTGGCTTTCACTGAGATTGGTCTTGTCGATAACCAGCTCCCACGAGCCCGCGAGGGGCAGCATGTCGATCAGGCGATTGATGCATTCCTCCCGTTCCAGGTCATTGCGCCAGGGGCTGCCGTACACGGAGGGTTCGCGGTGGGCGGCGCTGATGCGAACTTCAAAGGGCAGGTGTTCGGCGGTGGCGATCTTTTCACAGAGTTTAAGCAGGGCGTTGGCGCAGTTGATGGCTCTGGTGATGGGATGTTCGTCGCTATCGTCGTCAAATTGAACGAGCATGGCGGTATTTCTGGATTGCAGGCGAGCACCTTTAAACAGCGTCAGATTGGAATCGATGAGATCATCAATCTTTTTAAGCATTGAGCCAAAGGCGTCAGCATTGAGTTGGGCTCGCCACTTTGGCAGGTTGGGTATGCTGATAGCCAGCATGCTGTAGCGGTACTCCCTGTCAAAATCCTCATCGGGCGTCTTTTGTATGAAGGGTTCCAGGGTTTTTTCCAGGGTATCGAGCTCGGACTGGTTGTGATCCGTGCCGCTGTCGGCGGGGAAACTGGCGTTAATGGTGCGGATTCGCCGGGAATAGTGGCCGGTGGTACGGATCAGCCAGATTGCAAACAGGGCGGTGATCAACAGCCAGGCGCCCAGGGCGATCCAGATCGGCGTGCGGTAAAGGCTCAGTATCAATTGCTTGTTAAGCTCAACACGCACCTGCCCCATCATGGTGTTGTCGACATTGATTGGGCTGGTATAGGCGGCGAGCCTGTGGTTTGCCGGTACACTGCGCTGGCTTTGGGCAAGAATGCGGTTTGACGCTGAATAGACAGTGGCGCGCACCACAGCGTCGGTATCGTTGAGGAGGTTGTCGAGAATCACCTGAATGCTGATAACGTTGCCATCGATGACGGGCTGTTTGAGGGACTCGGCAACCTGCACCCCCAGGGCATGGCCGAGGGCGTCCTGTTGCTTTGTTGCCAGCGCGCTCAATCTGGTGCCGAGTAAAATGGCAGCACCAGCCCAGACAGGACAGCATAGATGGCTAGCGCCACTGCGATACGAGCACCGAGATTTTTGGGGAGTACAGGCATGGATTTTTAAGTTGCTGAGCTTGAGGTCGTGCTATCTTACCAGTGGCTACCCTATAATAGCGACCTCGATTTTAAGGGTGCAGTGCTGTGAAGGAAATTCTGCTTATTAATGTTACCGGAGAAGACAGGCCTGGTGTCACTACCGCGGTGACCAGTGCTCTGGCGCAATATGCGGTGTCTATTCTCGACATAGGTCAGGCGGTGATTCACGATACCCTGACCCTGGGAATCCTCGCCGAAGTTCCCTCGAATGCGGAGTTGTCACCTGTCCTTAAAGATGTCCTCTTCCAGGTTCACAAGCTGGGTATGCAGGTGCGCTTTCAGCCCATCAGCGAAGAGAGCTATGAACACTGGGTTTCCCAGCAGGGCAAGCCCCGACACCTGATCACCCTGTTGGCGCGGCGGGTAAAGGCGGAACATATCGCCCGTGTGACATCGGTCACTGCGGCTCACGACCTCAATATTGACAAAATAAATCGTCTTTCAGGCCGTATTCCCCTTGACCATATTGACCTTCACAGCAAGGCCTGCGTTGAATTTTCCGTGCGCGGCGCCCCCGAAGATTACAACCAGTTTCGCAGCACGCTGCTTGAGTTGGCGTCGGAAATGGATGTGGATATCGCCTACCAGGAAGACAATATCTTTCGCCGCCATCGCCGCTTGGTGGTTTTTGATATGGACTCCACCCTGATTGAGGCCGAAGTCATCGATGAGCTGGCCAAGGAGGCCGGTGTTGGCGACCAGGTCGCTGCCATTACCGAGGCGGCGATGCGTGGCGAGCTCGACTTTATCGAAAGTTTTACCCAGAGAGTTGCCCTGCTGAAGGGCTTGAGCGCCGATGTCCTCGATGGCATTGCCCGCAGGCTGCCGCTGACGGAGGGGGCGGAAGAACTGATCTCCACGCTGAAAAAACTCGGTTATAAAACGGCGATTCTCTCCGGCGGTTTTGAATATTTCGGCAGCAAAATACAGCAGCACCTGGGTATTGATTATCTCTTTGCCAATCAGCTCGAAATTGAAAGCGGTGTGGTCACAGGCCGGGTGACGGGTCGAGTGGTTGACGGTCAGCGCAAGGCAGAGCTTCTGCGCGAATTGGCGGTCAGGGAGAATATCAGCCTGGAACAGGTGGTCGCCGTCGGCGATGGCGCCAACGACCTTCCCATGCTCAGCATTGCCGGGCTGGGCATTGCCTTTCGCGCCAAACCCATCGTCAAGGCCAGTGCCAAGCAGGCCATTTCAAAACTGGGTTTGGATGGGGTTCTGTATTTGATGGGCATCCGCGACCGGGATACCCATATTTAAGGCTTCACCTTCTGATTCGCGGACAGTTGCCCTGAACCCTGATCCATTCCCCTGGGCGGACGCTTTGAGCAAAGCGTCGCTGTCGGTGTTGGCGGAGATTACTCCTGGGAGAAATCAAAAGTCATTTCAGGGTTGGGCGCCTGGATATAGTAGCCCTGGAGAAAGTCCACTTCCGCCTGCCACAGGTTGGGAATAATGGTTGCCGACTCTATGTGGGGCACAATAATTTTGCAGTTTTTGCCCTTGAGGTCTGCCAGTAAGCCGTTAACGGTGGTTAGGGCAGTTTTATCCTTTTGTGCTTTTTCAGACAGTACGCTGTCAAGTTTGATGTAATCCACGGAAATTTTGTTAAAAATCGTTAGGGGATTGATGGCGAGGCCGTAGTGGCTGAGTCCGATGCTGGCGCCAAAATTGTGCAGGCGTTCAAGCATATTGGCCGCCTTGCCAAGACGGGCGCTGATATCGATTTCGCGCATCTGAAAGATTAAATCCCGCGCGGATACCTGGCTGGCCTCAATGGTTTTTTGCAGCCAGTGAACAAATTTTTCGTCCTCAATAGTGGCCAGGCACAGATTTATGATGAGTTTGGTGTTGGGGGCGGTTTTTTTCTTGTCGGCAAGCTTGGCCAGCGCTTCGCTGATGATCGCCTTATCCAGCTCTATGCCTATTTCTGTCTTGAAAACCTTGCCGACAAAATCGGCAGGCAGCTCGCTTTCTGAGAGGCTGCCCGGCGGCACCCGCATTCGCACTTCATAAATTTCATCGTTTAGGCCGTGGAGAGAAATCACCGGCTGGAATACGGCAGTGGTCAGATTCTTCTTTAACAGCTGCCTGCCAAGGCGTATGGCGTCACTATCGGAAAGGGTTTTGGAACCCAGGTCGAGAACGGGCTCGTGAAACCTGACGCCGTTGCCCTGTTTACTCGATGTGTTGCCGCTCTGAAGTTCGGCAATTGCCTGTTGGCAAGCGGTTAAACCCTCATCCGCAGAGGCGGTAGCCTCGCCGATAAAGGTGATTCCAATACTCAGGGTGCAGGAAAAGCTGCCATTGGCGGTTTTGAATATTTGTGACGACACCTCCTTGACCAGACGATTGGCAAAAGCAAGGCTTTTCTCCGCATCGTTAGAGGGAAGAATAAGCACAAAGGCTTCTTCACGAATGCGACCAAAAACAACCCGTTCGGGTATCAAACTGTCAAGAAAATGCGCCAGTTGCGTAATTCCCTCTTCGGTTTTACCAATACCCAGGGTTTTTTGCAGGTTGTCATACTGGTCGACCTGAATATAAAAAAGGAGCCCGTCGGTGCCGTTGCCAGCAGCCCGGCGAATGGCGCCATTGATGGCTTCGACCATGTCGTGAAGGCGAATCTTGCTGACAACCGCATCCCCCTGGGTTGTGGCTGCAGCGGGGGTCGATTCTTGTCCGTCGCTGTGCATGAAGTTCTTTTTGATCAGCAGTTGCAGTGCCGGATCGCCATGGAAGTCAATTTGCGACAGGGTCGCCTGCACGGGAATGGCAACGCTGTCCTGGCGCAGACCTTCAAATTGAATGACCTCTGTGTCCAGGGCACTGTGTTCATCCAGGGGCTTGAGGTATTTTTTGAAGTTCCTCTGACTGTTGTCCTCAATGGTGTCAAATACCGGCAGCAGCACCATGCTGTCGGCGTCCAAAAATCCGAAAAAATGGGCGTAGGCATTGTTGACATGCACATAGGTTCCCTCCTGGATAATGGCTATACCATCCTGGGAGCTGAGAATCAGGCTTTCAAAGCGGTCTTCCGACTCGGCAAAGCGCCGTTTCCAGTAGCGCAGCTTGCGCCGTTGTTCGAGGTTGTCGAGGGTTCGAGTAATTACCTGAATAAAATACTGGTCTTCATCCATGGGAACTACGTCTGCAGCGCCCATTTTCAGGGCTTCTACAGCGTCGGAAAAATTAAATTCTTCAGTGACAAAAATAACCGGAATATCCTTATTGAGTCTCCTGATTTGGTGGATGATATTTTTGGCCGGAATCGATTGGGCAGCGAGCTGGGCCAGAATCAGTTCCCAGTTGCGCTCCTGAATTTTGTTGTTCAACTCTGCTGCGTTTGCGGCGTAGTGGGGGTCGACAATGTAGTTGGCGTTGCGCAGCAGGCTGACGAGACGGTTCGCCTCGTCGACATTGTCGTGCACCAGAAGTACGGTGATATTGCTTGTGGTTTCCATGGTTTTGTGAAGTCCTTACGAGAGCTTTTATTCACTTGCCGGAGCTGAAATCTGGCACAACCCTGGAAATTCCGTTTAGGCAAAGTGGGCGCAAATTTGCTAGGCATCTGTCAGCTACCCATAGCGAGTGCAGTGTCGAGGGCGAATACCGGTGATTTATACAGTAAAGTTGCAATTGTTGCATAGCGTTGATTCGCATAGAAGCCAAAGCAGCGCTGCGGCAATTTTTGAGTGTAGTCGTTGTTGGCCATTATTTAAGAAGGTTTATCAAGGTTAAAGCAGGCAATGTGGTAGGTTTCCGCAGTTTTATTCACCAGCCTGGTTGTTCTTTTGCCCGCAGGGCTTTGCAGGGAAACAGTGGAATATTCTCGAAATGGCAGTGATGAAACAATGAGAACCACACGGCTATCTCTGCTGAGCTCCAGCCCGGGATAATGCTGTTCGCTGCCATCGCTACCGGCGGTTATCTGTGAGATGACGCAGGCATTGGCTGTGCCTCGAAACAGTTGCACCCCCAGAATTCGGGTCAGTTTGGGTGTAATTTTAATCCAGCGCACCAGGCCCAAAGACCATTGTTGGCTATTGCTGGGTTGAAAGGCCACCAGCTCTCCTGTGGTCAGGATTTCCGACGGGGCGTCCACCTCGAGGCGGGCGCCGCTTTCACTGTGGTTGGTGCGCAAGCCACTATACTTGCGCATGCTTTTGGATTTGCGGTTTTCGTCGTAGGGAATGGGCTTGTCTTTGATATCAAAACGATTGGCGCTCCTGACCCGGTCAATAAAGATGTCGCGATGACTGCTGGCGCCGTCCTCGGCAAGCTCAAGTCTGAGGCCGCCGTGCTGGTGATTGGTTGTCAGCTGCTGCATGTATTCATCAAAGCTTTCCGTGCCGCTGAGCTCGCGGTGGATATTGCCAAGACCAAAGATCAGGGTTGTTTCCGAGTTGTCAGTGACCGGATGATCCTCGCGCCGGACTTCTTCGGACCAGTATCTGCAGAGATCTCTGGCGAGTCTCGCCGGCAAGCCGGTGAGCGTACCCGAGGTGAGCCTGTCTTCAATATGTTTGACCAGCTTGTCCGTTCTCAGGTGGAAATGGCGTTTGGTGGTGCCCTCGACTTTAAAGCTGTACTCGGGACCTTTGTCGCCCATCGCATTAACAACAAAGATGCCGTCGAGGTGGTTCTGGGCAAAGTCCACCAGATTTCCCGCAGTGGACAGGAATGCAGCGATTTGGCGGAGCTCCTGAGGGGCATATCTGGATGTATCTGCACAGGCCATCAGCAGGGGGCGAACGTAGGCGGCTCTGACGGTTGCGGCAATACCGGTAGAAATACGGCTGGAGCCGGGTGTTATGGATTCAAGATTCCTCAGGCGGGCAATCTGGTAAATCGCATGTATCTCTTTCCAGGTGTTTGCCGGCGGGGAGATATAGCACTCCCAGCATTCCATCAGTATTTGACTGAGCACTTCAATCGTCGAGTGGCTGGAGGAAACAATCAAATTGGGGGGGGACGCCGGGATTTTTAAAGCGGTCACCAAGACCGACTTGTAGCCTTCCGCCAGGTATCTCAGCATGGCAATGGAGAGCGATAAGCTTTTGGTTGTCGTCGGGGTGAGAACCAGGTTTTTGGTGAGTCGCAGAACGCAGTTGATGGCCTCTGGCCGCACCATGTCGAGAAGCGCGAGTTTGCGGCCAGAGGGCACATTGAGGCCGGCAATTTCCGGAAGCAGTTTGTAGAGCCTGTTGCAGAGCTCGGCGGGATTGGAGTGGGGCAGCTGCTCGAGATAATCCTTGAGGTTATTTTGGGAGGCATTGCAAAACGACAGGGTATCGAACGTTTCCCTGGGCAGGCTGAGTTGGGCAATGTAGCTGTTGATTTCAGTGATAGAAGCGTCCATGAATTATCATTTAAGCTGAGCTGTCTTGATTTTCAACAGTAATGGTCATTTTGTCCATTTTTTTCAACAGGTTCTAAGGGTTTTGAGGAGTAATTATCAATTTGGATGAACGACCGGGAACATCGCTCACCAGTTTCGGCAACAGATAACCGGGCAGCTGACGCTGCAATTCCCGGTACAGAGCCAGAGAGGCAGGACTGTCGCAATAAAAGTGACCGGCGCCGGCAACGGGATCCAGGGTGTGCAGGTAGTAGGGCACAATGCCGATGTCAAAGAGCTTCTCGCTGAGTTCGATCAGAGTTTCGGCGTTGTCGTTGATGCCTTTTAGAAGCACGGACTGGTTAAAAACCAGAATGCCCTGGGCGCGCAGCCGAGCCACAGCCGCGCTTACTTCGCCGTTGATTTCGTTGCCGTGGTTAATATGAAGCACCATGGACACTTTCAGGCGGCTGTTTAGCGTCCATGCCAGAAAGTCGTCATTAATGCGGGATGGAATCACCACGGGCAGGCGGCTATGAATGCGCAGGCGTTTTAATTGGGGTATGGCGTCCAACTGGCTGGCCAGCCAACCCAGGTGTTCATCATCCGTTGCCAGGGGGTCACCGCCGCTGAGAATCACTTCGCTGATACTGGCATCGCTGCGGATGTAGGCCAGGGATTCCAGCCACTGGCGTTTGCCGGGGTTGTTGTCACTGTAGGGAAAGTGGCGGCGAAAGCAATAGCGGCAGTTTATGGCGCATACAGGCGTAGGTATCAGCAGCACTCTGCCGTGGTATTTATGGATGACGCCGGGCGCCGGATTGTAGTCATTTTCCCTTAGGGGGTCTGTGTTGAAACCGGGCAGTGACGCATCTTCGCTGATCAGGGGTAAAACCTGCCTTAACAGCGGATCATCGGGTTACCTTTTTCCATGCGCGCGATGAAGCCTCGGGGCACGCGCAAGGGAAAACGATTTTTTGGCTTTACTTCTGCAGCCAGGGC